>NZ_JBHJYJ010000012.1:0-131989 GCF_042269845.1 Cellulosimicrobium sp. NPDC055967
CGAGCACACCACGACCGAGGCAGACCACACCACCATCACGAGCCACCTCCTGGACTGGATCAGCCACCGCTGACCACTTCCGAAACAGGCCCTAGTACGGGCCTCGTATCGTCGTGGCATGGGCGAGCAGTGGAAGAGCACCAGTTCCAGCGCAGTCCTGTCTGGGCGGCGCAACCGCGACACGGCACCCGAGGTCGCCCTGCGGCGGGCACTTCACGCCCGAGGGGTGCGCTTCCGCCTGCAACGCAGGCTCGCACCTTCCTGCACACCTGACATCGTCCTACCCTCTCGCCACGTCGCGGTGTGGGTGGACGGGTGCTACTGGGACTCGTGCCCACAGCACGGGCGACGCTCACCGTTCACAGGGCCCAACGCCGCCCTCTGGGAAGCGAAGATGACTCGGACCAGGGCGCGAGACGCCGCCGCGACCGAAACCGCTCAGAGCCTCGGGTGGACTGTCGTGCGCGTCTGGGAGCACGAGGTGACATCGGACCGCGGGGCGGCAGCACAGACAGTGCTGGACGCCTGTGACCGGCGCTCGACATAAGGGCTTTAGGGAACCCGGACGCACTAGGTGTGATGTCCGGGCAGGCTGTTGAGTCTGCTGATGGGCGAGCCGCCGATCGCGGAGATACCTGTGCGCGATCAAGGACGCCTGGTCCGGGCGGATTGCGGGCTACTCGATGGACTCACGCATGAAGTCCTCGCTCGCCGTCACCGCGCTCAACAACGCCACCGTCCTACGGGAAGTCACCCCCCGCGACCGCAGAGCAGACTGAGTCACCCCGGCGTGTCCGGGGACTGGGTTTCGTGCGTCAAGCCGAGTCGGCTTGGCGTTGGTGGTGACTGTAGTAGGCCGCTTCGGCTTCGACCGGGGTGAGGTCGTCGATGGATCCGTGGGTGCGCTCGGTGTTGAACCAGTGGACCCAGTCCAAGGTGGCGGCCTCGACGTCGTCGAGGCCCTTCCGGGGGCCTTCGGGGCGGATGAGCTCGGTCTTGTAGAGCCCGATCTGGGACTCGGCCAGGGCGTTGTCGTACGCGTCCCCGACGGACCCGACCGATGCGTCGATGCCGTGGTCGATGAGGCGGTCGGTGAACGCGATCGAGGTGTACTGGCTGCCGGCGTCGGTGTGGTGGACCAGCCCGGACAGGTCCACCACTCCCTCGGTGCGCCGGGTCCACAGCGCCATCTCCAGGCAGTCCAGCACCAGGCTGGTCCGCATCGATGTCGCTGCCCGCCAGCCCAGGATCCGGCGGGAGTGGACGTCGAAGACGAACGCGACGTAGACCATGCCCGACCAGGTCGGGACGTAAGTGAAGTCCGCGACCCACAACGTGTTGGGCGCGATCGCGGCGAAGTGCCGGTCGACCAGATCGGCGGCACGGACCGCCGCCGGCCCCGGTGGCCCCACACGTCGCGCCTTGCCCCGCACCACCCCGGTGATGCCGAGCTCGCCCATGAGGCGCTCCACGGTGCACCGGGCGATGTCGTGCCCGTCCCTGCGCAGTCGCAGCCACAGCTTCCTGGCACCCAGGACCCGTCGCTTGGACCACTCCTCGAACACGACCTTGCGCAGCTGCTCGTCACGCACCGCCCGGCGCGAGGGGGCACGGCCTCGAGCCTCGTAGTACGTGGACGGGGCGATCGGGACGCCCTGCTCGCGCAGGACAGCGACGATCGGCTCGACTCCCCAACGCAGACCACCCACGGAGCGATCCTTGTGCGCCTCGATGAACGCCACTACCTGGTCTGTGGCCGGTCGAGCTCGGCCGCGAAGAAAGCCGACGCCGCTTTCAAGATCTCGTTCGCCCGACGCAGCTCGGCGTTCTCGCGCCGCAACCGCTTGATCTCCGCCGACTCCTCGGACGTGATCCCGGGGCGTTGACCGGCATCGACCTGCCCGCGGCGCACCCACTGCCGCAACGTCTCGGCCGAACCGATCCCGAGCTTGCGCGCGACCTCGCGGATCGCCTCGTACTCCGTGCCGTAGTTCGGTCGCACCTCAGCGACCATCCGCACCGCACGCTCCCGCAACTCCGGCGGGTACTTCGAGGGACGTGCCATGACCATTGTCTCGCCCCGGGTCTGATGGAGGCTCTGGTGTGCCCCGGCTTCTGTGGAGTCGGGTTTTTGGAATCTAGGCCACGGTGATCGTTGCTGCGTTCTCGAACTCTACGGGTGTCAGCCAGCCGAGCGCGGAGTGCCGGCGCTGGCGGTTGTGGAAGATCTCGAGGTACTCGAAGATCGCGTTCGCCAACTCCAGGCGGGTGCGCCATCGACGCCGGTCAAGGAGCTCGACCTGCATGCGCGACCAGAAGCTCTCGATGACGGCGTTGTCGTAGCAATCGCCGATCGATCCCATCGACGGCACCAGGCCGGAGTCCTTGGCCCGGGTGGTGAAGGCCCAGGACCCGAACTGGACGCCGTGGTCCGAGTGGATGATCGTCCCGGCCGGTGGCCGGCGGTTCTCGATGGCCATGCCCAGTGCGTTGGTGACCAAGGCGGCGGTGGGCGAGGAGTCGATCGACCACCCGACGACTCGCCGGGAGCAGACGTCGAGCACCACGGTGCAGTACACCTTGCCCTCCCGGGTGGGGTGCTCGGTGATGTCGGTGACCCACAGCTCGTTCACGCCATCACGGGCGAACTGCCGGTCTACCAGGTCGGTGGAGATCAGGTCGGGGCGGGCCCGACGCCACTTCGGTCGCCCGCCGACGCCCTTGAGCCCGGCGCGGGCCATGAGCATCTCAACGGTCCCGTGCCAGACCTGGATGCCGTGGCCCTTGGCGAGCTCGGCGTGCACCCGCCGGGCGCCGTAGATGCCCCGGGAGGCGGTGTGGATGGTGCGGATGGTCTCGGTGAGCAGGGTATGCCGCACATGACGGGCTGAGGGTGCCCGCACTAGCGAGGCGTAGTAACCGGACTCCGAGCAACCGAGGGCCCGCACTGCGGGCTGAACTGGCAGCCCTTCGCCGGCCATCACCGCGATCGCTTCGAACCGCCTTTTGGGGGCACCACCCTCCCCAGCAGCTCGCTCGCGCGCCGGTGGATCGCCAGCTCGGTCTCGAGCTCGACGATCCGCTTCCTCGCCGCGGCCAGCTCGGCCTTCTCCACACTGCTCGGGCCCGGCTCGAGGCCCTTGTCGATGCGGTCCTGGCGCCGCCAGGCGTAGATCGTCTGGTCGCTGATCTCCAGATCACGCGCCACGTCCGCGACCTTGCGGCCCGATTCGAGCAGGTCCAACACCTTGCGCCGGAACTCCGACGGATACCCACGACGTCCCACGAGGCCCCTCCTACAGGGTCAGGTGGCACAAGAATCCAGTAATCCGACTCCACGGAACGCGGGACACACCAGCCTCCACTGAACCCGGGGCGAGACAACGCGCTTCGGCATACTTCGCCAGGAGAACGTGCTCCCAAAATGAGTGCCCGGTTCGTTCGCGAGCTCGCCGGCGACGGGGTGCCCGTCGCGGTGACGTGCCGGGTGGTGGGCATCTCTCGCTCAGGCTTCTACGAAGCCGACCAGCGCGCGCCTTCGGCGCGGGCGGTCTGCGACGAGGCGTTGGCCTCGACGATCACCCGGATCCACCAGGCGTCGCGGGCGACCTACGGTGCCCCGCAGGTGCATGCCGAGCTCCGGTTGGGGCTGGGGATCCGGTGCGGGCGCTAACGCGTAGCACGCCTGATGCGCGACGCGGGCCTTGTCGGGGTGTGTCACCGGCGCAAACGCCGAGGCCACCGTCCGGCACCGGCGCCGCACGAGGACCTGGTGCGGCGCGACTTCACCGCCAGCGGCCCGGACCGGCTGTGGTGCACCGACATCACCGAGCACCCCACCAGCGAAGGGCGCGTGTACTGCTGCGCGGTCCTGGACGTGTTCACCCGCCAGGTCGTGGGCTGGTCGATCGCCGACCACATGCGCTCCGATCTCGTCGTCGACGCGCTCGAGATGGCCCGCTGGAGACGCCGCCCGCGCCGGGGACCATCGTGCATGCCGATAGAGGCAGTCAGTACACCTCGTGGATCTTCGGTCACCGTCTGCGCGAGGCCGGGCTGCTCGGATCGATGGGCCGGGTGGCCTCGTCCGTGGACAACTCGATGATCGAGTCGTTCTGGGCGACCATGCAGCGCGAGCTCCTGGACCGCCAGCACTGGCCAACCAAGGCCGAACTCGCGTCCGCGATCTTCGAGTGGATCGAAGGCTTCTACAACCCGTGCGCCGACACTCCGGACTCGGCTACCGCAGCCCCACCGAAACCCTTCACACCGCCGCCGGCCTCGCGGCATGATCAACCAACAGAACCTGTCCGGGAAACCGGGTCAGGCTCCGAACGCCTCATTGCCCGCCAGCTCCCGGAGTGACGTTCAGCAGCCATCCCCGCGCTCGACCAACCATCCTGCACCTGCTGGCGGGTGTGTCACCTCACAACGCGCGGGCTATGAGGGTGCCGCGCCGTCCTCTCCAGTTCCGTCTGCATCCGCATCGTCGCTCAAGGAAACATCCCCGGAGTCGATCGCGAACTTTGAGCGCCAACGGTCCACGGCGGCCCGCACGACCGTGACGGTCGCCTCCACGGCAAGGCCGACTGCGAAGGCTGTCGCAATACTTGCCAGATCGCGATCTGCGTCGGGAACGGCGGGTTCAGCCGGTCGAACCCCCACGCCCTCGGCCAGCAACTCAGCCACGAGTGTCTGCGCGTGTGTAGCCGCCTTGCCTGTCAGCCTGACCTCTACGCTCACGAACTCATCCTCTCGGTACCCAGGTTGCCAGCATATTTGCATCCGCGCCCCAACGTTGCGTACGAGGCCCAGCTGCTGAGCGGCCGTCCCTGCTCTGCGTCCAGTAGAACACGGATCGCGTGTAGCGCCGCCTGCGCTGATGTCCTTCCTCTCGCAACAGCGGGCAGATACTCGGCAAGAAACTCGCTGGCTCGACTGTCGTTGATCGGACCAAGTGTGCCGAGCACACTGTGGGCACCTCCGACGAGGAACTGAAGCGCTTGCTCCGAAGTGTCGCTCCCGTGGACGTCAGTGACCGCACCAGTCCAGCAAGCATTGAGCACGACGACGGCACCCTGTCTGAGCCCTTTGAGATCAACTGCCTGACAAGTTTCACCGGTGGCGAGGCGCAGACGCTGACCGCGTTGAAGGACCTCTCCATGGCCCGCGAACAACAGGACGCCCACGCCCTGCTCACCGGCGACCTTCGAAAACTCCTCAAGGTTGGTGAATAGGTCCAGGCGACTGCCTGCCGCACCCGAGACCCGCACTGCCACCCTGAGGTCATTGAGGGCGGCCGCGAGAGACAGGTCAAAGTGACCGGCCCACTTCGAGCCGCGCGGGACTTGTTGATTGATGGTCGGACCCGGCGTGAGCACGACGGGCGCGGTTGCCCCCAGCGGTTGGCCGCCAATGGCGATGGCCGTGAACGGGAACTCCCACATCGCGCCGACCGGCACAACAGCGATGCCCTCTGCTCGCGTTCCAATCGCCCTCGCAAGCGCATCCACAGGGAAAAGCCGGTCAGAAAGCGCGGTCATGGCCTGAACATCCCACGGTCGAGTCCAGGCCTTGCCAGCCTTCTGGTCAACACTGCCCGGAGGTGGTGTCAGCAGGACTTGCAGCAGTTCGAATGCCTCAGCGTCCTCGCCAGAATCCAGTGACCACGTACGTACATCCGCAGCGAGGCCGGCGCCGACTAGAACTGAAAGTCCATACAGCCGTTTGGCTGTGCCCATCGACAGCATTGTCAGAAGAATCGGATGAGGCGAATCGATTACGGCCTCGACGTCTGCGGCTCCGACAGGTCGCCAGAAGGCCGCTGACTCGACAGCCGCTCGGGCAGTCTTGTCGAGCTCATCGGCCCAGATTCGGGCGCGGGCATCAGGACGTTTCGTACCGTTGCGTAGGCGTGCGGCAGTCGAGGAATTGCCGACAATGAGTAGTGCCTTGACGACCCGCGCCGCGTCTAGGTGTTCGAACGGTAGACGGGTCATGTAGGAGAGGAGGTGCTCAATGTCTTCCGCGACACTGGCGTCGACAGACCTCGCCAGTTGGTATACGCCGAGACCACGCGCGGCGTCGAGGAGATCGAACGCACCGAAAATCATTGAAGCCGCTTCGTCCCAGCGTTCGGAGATGAGGTGACAGTCAGCCAGTCGTGCACGCACCCGTACTTGGTCATGCAGCGTCGTAACGGTCTGCTCCTCCAAGTTCGCGAGGGCATTGAATGCCTCGCGGTAATTGGACTCCGCCGCGTCGTAGGATCCTTGAGACCAGAGCATGCTCCCGTAGCGGACGAGAATCGCCGCGCGGTTTGAAGCGCTCTCACCCAACCTGTCAATGGACTGACGGTAGAGCGAGTCGGCGGTGCGCTTGAAGCCGAGTCCCGACATCGCGACGGCCATATTCCCCAGCGATTCTCCAGACCAGAGGCCGAAGTTCGATGCGAGGGAGTCGTTCGCGCGAAGCAGAGCATGCATGTCGTAGGCCCACGCTGCGGCCCGGATGTACCTGTGGTGCTCGAGTCCAACCCGGACTCGAAGTCGATCCATGAAAAGTCTGAGAAGGGAGTTCGACTCCGGCAGCCG
Organism: Cellulosimicrobium sp. NPDC055967; assembly: GCF_042269845.1. Taxonomy (NCBI): domain Bacteria; kingdom Bacillati; phylum Actinomycetota; class Actinomycetes; order Micrococcales; family Promicromonosporaceae; genus Cellulosimicrobium; species Cellulosimicrobium sp. NPDC055967. Next base: position 6,594 of record NZ_JBHJYJ010000012.1, read on the forward strand.
AGGGCCCAGCGATTCGTACATGGTCAGGAAGCCGTGAGGCGAGTCCGAGTTCGAATCATTACGCGGTGCGTCACGCCACTGGCCGAGCCGCAGCGACAGTTCGGCCCGGTAGGCCCTCAGCGTCATGAGCTGGGCCGAGACCTCGAGAGTGATCTGACTGCCCTTGACTCTCACGCCATCGGCGAACGCATCGGGGGGCAGTCGAGCTGAACGCACGATGTCGAGCGCACCCACCAGGTCGCCTCTCGCTTCGGCATCGAATGCGCCTCCCAGAACGTCTACAAAGCGGTCGTACTCCTCGCCTCGGGGCGGGTTCTCGATGGGCCGCTCGATCCTGCCGCTCCCCGAGGTGGGAATCTCTTCCTGGTTAGTCATACGAGTCGCCCTAGTTCGACCTCAAGCTGAATAAATTGCGTGACCGTAGGATCGAGAAGTTCGGGACGACGACTCGTTCCGTGGGATTCGCGCGACCTGAAAAGCGCTTCCATATCACGCGCATGACCGAGATTGGAAAGATGGGATTCAAAAGCCGTTTGCCCTTGCCTGCCGCTCTCCTCTAGTATCTGTACCGCGCGATCAAGAGCGAGGCGGATCGGCGGTTCGTCATCCATTACCCGCCCCAGCGCCACTTTGTGTTCGATGCGCTCCTTACTCATTCGCAACTGGACGAACGGATCCCAGGGCTCTTGGATCGCGTACGCATGTGCCGCTCCGAGCAAGAGCGTTCCAATCCTGGCAAGCGCATCGCGAGTCTCCTCGTAGCCGTCACGTACCTGTTCCGACAAGCGAAGGTGAGCGTGAGCGTCGTCTGCTAGCAGCACCGAATGACCAACTTGCATTCCGCTCTCGGTTAGCACGTCGCGAGCCTGGCGAACCAGGTCGGCGCGCAGGTGGCTCGTCGAGGACTGGGAGAGATGCCACGCGATCGCACGTAAGGCACCGACTAATGCGGCACCTTGGAAGAGAGTCGCGGCGCGGTCCGCCAGTCGGCGAGAGAAGTTGTGGTCGGTATCGCAGTTCCACAACGTGGCTATCACGCCGAGAGGCTGCAAGACCGAGCCCACACGCATTTCTCGGGACGCTTCAGCAGCGACCAAGTGCAAGATGGCATCCGCCCTCTCGTCGGGGTCGCCGCCCAGACCTGTGACATCGACAAGAACACTGGCGAAACGGAGCATGTCAGAGTCCACATCGACGCGCGGGTCGTCGTCTAGGCTTCGAGCGGCTGGCTCAGCCCCGTAGTAGAACTGCCTGTAGTTCCAGTCCCCCTCTAGTGCCTCCAGGTGCGGATACCTCACGTCGGCCCTCGTGCTCCATGCGGCAGGTCTTGTCACTTCAAGAGTATCGATGAGTTGCAGATCCCGGCGTGATGCATGAGGGTGAATACCAGCCGGGCCGAAACGGTCACGTCCATCGCCATGGTCAATTCGGCGTGCACGCGCCGGTAGCCGTAGGTGCCGCGCGAGGCGACGTGGACCTCCCGGATCAGCCCGGTGAGCCACTGGCGGCGCAGCTGCGTCGGGGACGTGGCGCAGTTGCGGTACCGGTAGTAGCCCGGCTTGCTGACTCCCAGGACACGGCAGCAGGTCAGGACCGGGTGCCCGGCGGCGACGAGGGTGTCGATCACCGGGTGGATCCTTTTGGGTGCGGGGCCTCCTGCCCGAGCAGGTTCGACGCGACGCGCAGGATCTCGACCTCGCGTTCCAGCTCGCGGATCCGTGCCCGCGCTCGTCGCAGGTCGGCACTCTCGGTCCGCGGGACACCCTCGATCTCGCCACGGTCGATGCGGTCCTGACGCAGCCAGTTCTGCAAGCAGCTCGCGCTGATCGACAGGTCACCCGCGACCGCGCTGGCAGGCCTGCCGGCCCGCACGAGGGCGACCGCCCTGGCACGGAACTCGGGTGGATACGGCTTCGGCATGTTCGAACTTCCTCGCTGGAGAAGCTGAACCACCAGGCCCGATCTGGTAACCGAACCGTGGGGCAGGTCAAGGTGTCACCTATATGTGCAGCAGTCCCAAACGGTAAACTCGGAGGAACGCTGGCCGTGGTTGTAGGAGCCTCGTGACTTTCGCAAAAACAAGGTTCTCAGGTGTGGGCAGGGGTTCTCAAACACTCTACGGAGGTCCACCGGAGAGACCCTCGCCGAGACCAGGTTGACGACCTGCGGCGGCGAGGGCCTCGTCTTTTCTCCGCAGCTCGCGAGGCGCTTCGCGTGCTCCCCGCCGGTGGTTAGAAGTCCTCGCGACGGATGCCGAGGCGTGCGCGCTCGGCCGTGGCACGGTCGCGGTCCACCCACTCGATCTCGTACCGTCCGGTGCGCCGCGAGCCGCGACCGCCCTCCCACTCGAGGTACCCGTCGCGCATCTCGGCGACGTAGGTCCACGGCGGGTAGTCCTCGACGGCGCGCTCCTTGGCGCCGTCGTCCCAGACGACCACGAGCCACACCCAGGGATGCGGCGTGAAGGTGAACAGGCCGCGGAAGTGCCCGAGCGACGTCGCCACGTGACCCATCGTTACACCGTCGCGGCGCAGCAGGGCGAGCCCGTCCTCGAACGCGTCGAGGTCGGGCTCAGGTTCGGGCTCTCTCCGGCGGCTGCGCACGGGTCATCCTCTCCCGGCAGTGCGCGCAGGGGAAGCCATCGCCCTGGTCGCTGCGCCGCTCGGACGCGCCGCACCTATGCTGGCCGCGTGGTGCTCACCGAGCTCGTCACCGTCCCGGGTGGGACGTTCCGCATGGGTTCCGACCGGCATTACCCCGAGGAGGGGCCGGCGCACGACCGGGAGGTCGAGTCGTTCCTGCTGGAGCGGCACCCGGTGACGAACGCGCAGTTCGCGGCGTTCGTCGCGGACACGGGGTACGTCACGGTCGCGGAGCGCGCGCTCGACCCGGCCGACTTCCCGGGGGCCGACCCGGCGGACCTCGTGCCCGGGGGGCTCGTGTTCACCCCGACGACGGGTCCTGTCGACCTGAGCGAATGGCGCCAGTGGTGGCGGTGGCAGCCGGGGGCGTCGTGGCGTTCGCCGCAGGGGCCGGGCTCCGACGTCGACGACCGCCCGGATCACCCGGTGGTGCTCGTCGCGTTCGAGGACGCGTCGGCCTACGCGGCGTGGGCGGGGCGGCGGCTGCCGACGGAGGCCGAGTGGGAGCGCGCGGCCCGCGGCGGGCTGGAGGGCGCCGAGTTCGCGTGGGGCGACGAGCTCGCGCCGGGCGGGCGGCGGATGGCGAACACGTGGCGGGGCCGCTTCCCGTACCTCGACGAGGGGTGGGGCGGGACGTCGCCCGTCGGCTCCTACGCGCCGAACGCGTACGGGCTGGTGGACCTCGTCGGGAACACGTGGGAGTGGACGGTCGACACGTTCACGCCCCGCCACGTCGTCCCCGGCACGCGCGGGCCGGACGCCGGGATGCGCCCCAACCTCCTGGCCCCGACGACGTCGCCGCAGGTCATGCGGGTCACCAAGGGCGGGTCGCACCTGTGCGCGCCCGAGTACTGCCGCCGGTACCGGCCCGCGGCCCGGTCCCCGCAGTCGGACGACAGCGCGACGACCCATCTCGGGTTCCGCTGCGCCGCCGACGTCGACGCCGGCTGACGGACGACGAAGGCCCCCGCCGTCGGCGGGGGCCTTCGTCCTGTGCGGAGCGCGCGGGCGGTCAGCCGCAGGTGTACTCGATGCCGTTCTCGTAGTGCGTGCCCGGGCCGAGCTCGGCGCACTTCTCGGCCACCGTGGCGAGGCCGATGCCCAGCACGATGCCGACGATGATCGAGATCACCAGCACGACGGCACCGACGATGATGCCCGCGAGGGCGACGCCGTTCTTGTAGCCGGCCTTCTTCGACTTGTTGAAGGCGACGATGCTGAGGATCAGGCCCACGATCGAGAGGCAGCCGAGGAACGACAGCACGAGGCCGACGATGCCCATCGTCTTGCCGGGGTCCTGGGCAGGGGCGGCGTACCCGGGCGTGCCGGCCTGCGGGGCGCTGTACTGCGGCGCCTGCGGCGCGCCGTACTGGGGTGCCTGCGGGGCGCCGTACTGCGGGGCCTGCGGGGGCTGCTGCGGCTCGCCGGGCTGCGGCGCGCCGTACGCGGGCGGTCCGGAGGGCGGAGTCCCGCCGGACTGCGGGTTCTGGTCGGGCTGGTCGGGGGTCGACATGCGATCTCCTCGGCGATGGGTTCGGGCCCGGCCAGTATGCCGGTCCCGGTCACCCCGCGCCCCGAGCGTTCGCGGCGCGTCTCGAACGCGCGTCGCCGGACCGGCCCGCGTCCACCCGACGGGCCGACCGTCACGAGTCCCACACATCCGGGGGTCGGCGGTGCTCGCGGCGTGCGCGATGATGGGGGGCGTGAACTCTCGGAAGGTCCGATTCGTCCCTGTCGCCCTCCCCGTCGTCCTCAGTCTCGGTGCCGTCGCGGCGCTCGGTGGCTGCGCCGCGGAGAGCGCGAAGGCCGACGGACCGTCCGCGGTCGAGACCGGGCTCGTCGCGCGCGCCGCGGAGCCGAGCGACGGCGTGCTCGTGCTCGACTCGGTCGACCCGGCGGAGCTCGCGCTGACGAGCAGCCAGGCCTTCTTCACGTCCGCGCCCGTGGTCGTCCTCGCGGTCGCCGGCGACGAGGCCGCGCAGGCCACGGCGGCCGCCGCCGCGGTCGAGCTCGCGGCGCCCGTGCTCCTGGTCGGTGGGGCCATCTCCGACGGCGGCCTGCGCACGGAGCTCGCCCGGCTCGGCACCGTCGCCGTCGTCGAGGTCGGCGAGGAGGACGCGCCCCCGGGGCAGGACGACGCGGGCGAGACCCTCGAGCGCGCGACGCTGGGCGACGTCGAGGACGTCGAGCGCGTCCTGCTCGACGTGGGCGCGCTCGGTGCGGACGGGGCGCTCGACCCGCACGACCTCGACGACGTCCGTGCCGCGCTCCCCGAGCGCGGCGAGCCGGAGACGCTCACGGAGGTCCTCGCGCTCACGGAGCCGGGGAGCCTCGACGCGGCGGGCGGCCCGCAGTCCGCGGCGATCGCGACGGCGCGCGCGGCCGGGGCGGTGCCGCTCGAGGTGCCGCAGGGCGACCCGCGGTCCTCGGCGGAGGTCGTCGACGCGCTCGCGGCGGCGAAGGCGCTCGCCGTCGTGGGCATCGGGGCGAGCTTCGGGTCCGCGGAGGACCTCGCGTGGCGGCTGCGCACGGCCGAGGCCGGCGACCTGCTCCCGAGCGGGTCCCAGCTCGTGCTCGCCGACGGGGTGCGGTACGTGGCGGTCGAGGCGGACGCGGTGACGTCGGGCCTCGTGGCGGTGGGGGAGCGGGCGATGTCCGACGCCGTCGCGCGGGCGCAGGACGCGGCGGCCTCGTACGCCCAGGCGGCCCCGGACGACGTCGTGGTCCCGGTGCTCGAGGTCCCCGCGACCCGGGCGTCGTCGAGCGCGGGGACGGACCGGGACTACTCGACGGAGATCCCGGCCGAGGAGCTGCTGCCGCTCGTGGACGCCGCCGCGACGGCGGGCGTGCTGGTCGTCCTGCGGTTCGAGCCGGGGCGAGCGGCCTTCGACGAGCAGGTGGCGGAGTACGCGGACGTCCTCGCCCGCCCGACCGTGGGGGTCGCCCTCGACGTCGACGCCCGGCGCGCCGGCGGGGGCGTCCCGACCGGCACCGTCGAGGCGACCGAGCTGGGTGCGGCGATCGACGCCGTGGGGGAGGTCGTGCGCACGGAGGGGCTCCCGCAGAAGCTCGTCGTGCTGCAGCGCTCGGACGCGGACGCCATCCGCGACGCGGCCGGCCTCGACCTGGGGGCCGGCGAGACGGCGGTCGTGCTGCAGTCCACCTCCGGCGACGGCTACGGCGCGCGTGTCCGCGACTGGGGCGTGCTGCTCGACGGCCTGCCGCAGGGTCTGGTCGGCGGGTGGACCACCGGTTCCTCCGACCCGGCGCGCGACGTCGAGGGCGTGCTCTCGCTCGACCCGAGCCCGCGCTACGTCGCTCCCTCGCGCTGACCCGAGCCGCGTCTCGAGGCGGTTGGCCGCGCCGGGGGGCCCGGGTTAGGGTGTGGCGCTCGCAAAAGCCGAATCGATTCGATCCCAGCCCCAGACGACGAGGTACCCGATGGTCTCGATCATCCCCCAGCCCCTGCAGGTCGAGCCCGGCGCGGGCCACGTCCCCGTCGCCGCGCTGGAGGTCCACGCGCTCGGCCTCGGGCGGACCGCCCCGTGGCTCGGGGACCTGGCCGCCGCGCTCCTGAGCGGCCTCGACGGCGTCGGCGCGACACACGACGACCCGGCGTCCGACGGCACCGGGTCTCCCTCCTCGGCGGGCGCCGCGACGGACTCCGCGGCGGGCTTCGGAACCGCGCTCGTGCTCCGGATCGACGCGCAGGCGGGTCCCGCAGGCTCGACGAGCCCGGAGCGCTACAGCCTCGTCGTCGACGACGGCGGTGTGACCGCGGCCGCGGCCGAGCCGGCCGGCCTGTTCCACGCGCTGCAGACGCTGCGGCAGCTCGTCGAGGCGCCCGGCCCGGGCGACGAGCCCGCGCGGGTGCCGCACGTCGTCGTGCACGACGCGCCCCGCTACCCCTGGCGCGGCCTGTCCGTCGACGTCGCGCGGACGTTCTTCGACCTCGACGCGCTGCGCACCGTGATCGACGTCGCGGCCGCGTACAAGCTCAACGTGCTCCACCTGCACCTCACGGACGACCAGGGCTGGCGCATCGAGTCGCCGTCGCGGCCCGAGCTCGCCAAGCTCTCCTCCGGGACCGACACGTCCGGTGGGAAGGGCGGGCACCTGTCCCTCGCGGACTTCCGGGCGCTGCAGGACCACGCGGCGGAGCGCTTCGTGCGCGTCGTGCCGGAGATCGACGTCCCGGGCCACATCAACGCGGCGACGCACGTCTACGGGGACCTCATGCCCGACGGCGTCGCCACCGACGCGTACTCCGGCATCGAGGTCGGCTTCTCGCGCCTCACGTTCGACCTGCCCGCCACCGAGCCGTTCCTGCGCGACGTGTTCACGGACCTCGCCCACGCGACCGACGGCGAGCACGTGCACCTGGGCGGCGACGAGGTGCTGAAGATGGAGCCCGCGGAGTACGCGCGGTTCGTCGAGCTGTGCGAGCGCGTGATCCTCGAGGCCGGCAAGAAGCCGGTCGCCTGGCAGGAGGCGGCCAAGGCACCGCTGCGCCCGGGCACGATCGTGCAGTACTGGGACACGCACCCCATGGACCTCACGTACCTCGTCGACGCCGCGAAGGCCGGGGCGCGCATCCTCCTGTCGCCGGCGAACCGCGTCTACCTCGACATGCGGTACACGGCGGACTTCGACCCGGCCCTGGGCCAGGACTGGGCCGGCCTCGTCGAGGCGCGCGACTCCTACGGCTGGGAGCCCGAGGAGGTCGTGCCGGGTCTGCCGGCCGACACGATCGAGGGCGTCGAGGCGGCCGTCTGGACGGAGCGGATCCCGACGCTCGACGCGCTGTTCACCATGCTCCTGCCGCGCCTGAGCGCCGTCGCCGAGGTGGGCTGGACCGCACCGGACCGCAAGGACTGGGACGACTACCGCCGTCGCGTGGCGCGCGAGGCGCACGTCTGGCGGCGCGCAGGGATCGCGTTCCACGAGTCGGCGCAGGTCGACTGGTGACGCGTCAGATCCAGGTCGGCAGCCACATGTGCAGGCGCCAGAACCAGTAGGGCACCTGCCACGCCGTCCAGATGGGGTAGAAGAACACGCTGACGGCGCCGATCGTCGTGAGCAGGACCGTGAGCCCCACCCGCAGGCGCGCCCGCGCGACCGGGCGGTGCTCGGTGCGTTCGAGCGCGAGCGTCATCGCGTACACGAGCGTGAGCACGACCCACGGGGTGAACACGATCGAGTAGAACGTGAAGATCGTCCGCTCGGCGTAGAGGAACCACGGGGCCCACCCGGCGACGATCCCGCTGAGGACGGCGAGCGCCCGCCAGTCCTTGAGGCGGACGAGCGCCCAGAGCGCGACGAGGATCGCGAGCGCCGCCGTCCACCACAGCACGGGGTTGCCGAGCGACGTGATCGCGCGGGCGCACCGCTCGACCTCGCACCCGGCCTCGCCGGGGTCGTAGGAGCGCCAGTAGAACGACGTCGGCCGCCACTGGAGGATCCACCCGAGCGGGTGCGCCTCGTACGTGTGCTCGGACGTGAGCCCGTTGTGGAAGTCCCACATCTTGAGGTGGTACTCCCACAGGGACCGCAGCGCGGGCGGGAGCCACGCGACGCCCTCGCCGGGGTGGTCGAGCGCCCACTGGCGCATGTAGGCCCCGGGGGTGCGGAACCACGACGTCCACGCTCCGAGGTAGGCGAGCGCCGCCGTCGGGAGCATGACGAGCGCGGCGGGGATCGCGTCGCGCACGAGCGCGTCCTCCCACCAGCGCCCGACGCCCGCCGTGCGCCGCGCCGTCGCGTCCCACAGCACCGACACGACGGCGAAGACGGCGAGGAAGTACAGCCCGGACCACTTGACCCCGCACGCGAGGCCCAGCGCGACGGCCGCCGCGAAGCGCCACCACCGCCACCCGAGGCCCGGCCCGTAGCGTCCGATCGTCCCGCCGGCGTCGAGGATCGCGCCGCAGCGGTCGGCGAGCCGCCGCCGGGCCTGCTCGCGGTCGAGGAGCAGGCACCCGAACGCGACGAGCACCCAGATCATGAGCATGTTGTCGAGCAGGCCGGTGCGCGAGTGCACGATCGCCTCGCCGTCCACGGCCATGAGCGCGCCCGCGACGATCCCCATCGCGGTCGAGGCGAACAGCCGTCGTGCGATCCGCGCCACGAGCACGACGGCGACCACCCCGACGACCGCGGACGCGATCCGCCACGTCCACGGGTTCTCGGCGCCGCCGAAGAACCTCATGCCGAGGGCGATCATCCACTTGCCGAGCGGCGGGTGGACCACGTAGTCGGCCGTCGGGAGGAACGAGCTCACGTCCCCGGCCTCGAACGCCGGGTTGGGCTCCTCGGGCCAGTCGGCCTCGTACCCGACCTGGAGCAGCGTCCACGCCTGCTTGACGTAGTACGTCTCGTCGAACACGAGCGTTCCGGGCCGGCCGAGGTTCCACAGCCGCAGCACCGCGGCGACCGCGGCGACGATCGCGACCCCGAGCCACCCCCACAGGCGGTCGTGCGCGGTCGCCCCCAGCGCCAGACGGCGCGGCCCGAGCAGCGCGAGCAGGAGACGCTCGCGGTGCGTCAGGTCGGACGCGGCGTCGTGCTCGGGGCCCGCGGCCTCGTCGGCCCGCTCGCCCTGCGTCTCGCCCTGCGTCTCGCCCGGCGACTCGGCGGCCGGGTCGTCCGACGGGTCGGACGAACCGGCGTCGGGCGGCGGCCGGGTCCCGGCGTCGTCCGAGCGGACGTCGGGGACGTCGGAGGCGTCGGACGCGGGCCGGGGCCAGGGGTGCGCGTCGGCGGGCGGCTGGGACACGCTGGCCATCGTAGGGGCACCCGGGTGTGGAACCCTGGGAACCATGTCCTCCTCGACCGACGTGCCCGACGCCGACCGGCCCACGACCCCGCGGGAGGCCGGGCACCTGGTGCTGGGCGGCACCCCCATCGGCAACGCGGAGGACGCGAGCCCGCGGCTGCGGCGCCTGCTCGCGGAGGCCGACGTCGTCGCGGCGGAGGACACGCGCCGCCTCCACGCGCTCGCGGGCCGGCTGGGGGTGCAGGTCGGCGGACGCGTCCTCAGCTTCCACGAGCACAACGAGACCGACCGTGCGGACGACCTGCTCGACGTCGTCGACGGCGGCGGGACGGTGCTCGTCGTCTCGGACGCGGGGATGCCGAGCGTGTCGGACCCCGGCTTCCGCGTCGTCGCGCGCGCGGTGGAGCGCGGGGTCCCGGTGACGACGGCGCCCGGGCCGAGCGCGGTGCTCACGGCCCTCGCGCTCTCCGGGCTCCCGACGGACCGCTTCTGCTTCGAGGGGTTCCTGCCGCGCAAGGTGGGCGACCGGTCGCGCGCGCTCGCCGCGCTCGCCGACGAGCCGCGCACGCTCGTGTTCTTCGAGGCACCGCACCGCGTGGCCGAGACGATCGCCGCGATGGCCGAGGCGTTCGGTGCGGACCGCCCGGCGGCCGTCGCGCGCGAGCTCACCAAGACCTACGAGGAGGTGCTGCGCGGACCCCTCGCCGAGCTCGCGGAGCGCGCCGCCGAGGAGCAGCTCCGGGGGGAGATCTGCGTCGTGGTCGGCGGTGCGCCGCCGCGCGGGCCGGTCCCGCTCGCCGAGCTCGTCCCGGGCGTGCTGGCGCGCGTCGACGGCGGGGAGCGGCTCAAGGACGTCGTCGCGGACGTCGCCCGGGACGCCGGCGTGCCCAAGCGCGACCTCTACGCCGCGGCCCTGGAGGCTCGCCGCCGCTGACCGGCCGCCAGCGCCCCCGGCGCCGTCAGCGCCCGATGGCGGTGCTCGGCTCCAGCGCGACGCCGGCCGCCGCGAGCTCCTCGCGCGCCGCGGCGCCCAGCTCGGGCGTGACGGGCACCGTGAGGTCGGTGAGGACCCGGGTGACGAGCCCGAGCGCGTGGGCGTCGAGCGCCGTCGCGCGCACGCAGTGCGACTCGGCGATGCCGACGACGTCGACCGCCTCGATCCCCGCGTCGCGCAGGACGTCCGCGAGCGGCCGGCCGCCGACGTCGACCCCCTCGAAGCCGGAGTACGCGGCCTGGTACTCGCCCTTCTTGACCCCGGCGTCGGGCGCGAGGTCGGCCAGGGCGGGGTGGAGCTCGGCGTTCGGGGTGCCCGCGATCCCGTGCGGGGGCCAGGTGTCGACGAAGTCCGGTTCCGGGCTCCAGTGCTCGCCCGGGTCCACGTGCCAGTCCTGGGTCGTGACGACGAGGTCGTAGGCGTCGCGGTGCTCGCGTGCGTGGTCGGCGATGCGCTGCGCGACGGCGTTCCCGCCCTCGACCCCCAGCTCGCCGCCCTCGCAGAACGTGGGCTGGACGTCGACGACGATCAGCGCGCGGCGCGGCGCGGAGGTGCTCTCGCTCATACGCCCACTCTGCCACGGCAGGGATGGTCGGGAGGATTGACTGACCGGTCGACCGATCAGTAGGTTCTCCGCGGGGGGCAGCAGCCTCACCTCACGATGACGAGAGGAGAGACATGTCAGTCATGACGAGCGACGTCCAGCACGTCGCGCACGACGAGGTCGAGCACCGGGAGGCGCGTCGACCGAGGCAGGGCCGCGTCCGCAGGGCGTTCATCGGTGCGACCCTGAGCCTCGGGCTCGTCGCGGCCGGTGCGACCGCTGCGTACGCGACCCGGGTCTCGGCCGGTGGCGGGACCTGGGACTACGGCGTCACGAGCCTGACCGCGAGCTACAACTGGTCGGACTACTACCACTCCTCGCGCGTGCACGGATCGAGCGTGACGGGCGACTCGGGCCTCGCGCGCTCGCTGTGCCGTGGCGGCGGGAGCTGGGCGACCGCCCGCGCGTGGGACAGCAACCCGTTCCGCATCGACAAGGCGTACTGGCGCCACTGCTGAGCGCTGCGCCGAGCGAACCCGGTCCCGGTCGCGCACGCGGCGCGACCGGGACCGGACGGCTGCCCGAGCACGGCACGAGCTGAGGAGAGCATGGCGTGAAGAGTCGAGGGATCCGGCTCGCGTACGCGATCCTGGCGGTGTACGCGTCGCTCGCGGCGTTCCTGTTCCTGCGCGCGATGGACGACCTGGGGCCGCTCGGCGCCACCGACATCCTGGTCGTGAGCGGGGAGACGCCGACGTCGTCGAGCGCCCACGTGGTCGAGACGATCGAGCGGGTCGCCGCGCAGCACCGCGTGAACGTCGTGCGCTTCGTCGAGGACCTGCACGACCCGGCCCGGTCCCGGCACCTGTATCTCACGGTCGGCAACCCCGGCCTCGCCTCGGGCGTGTGGCTCGAGGACGGGTACCCGGCGTTCAGCCAGGACGTGCGGACAGCCGTGCACCCCCTGGCGGAGCGCGCGGACGTGGACCCGCGCGGGCACTACTTCACGTTCGGCGACCCCGCTGCGACGCCGATCCTCGCAGAGGCCCTGCGCGCGCAGGGGTACGTCGTCGAGTCCCGGACCTACTACGCGCCGCCGCAGATCCTCGGGTGGCTCGTGACGCAGCCGCTGGCGCTCAGCGCGCTCGTCGCCGCCCTGCTCGTGGTCGTGGTCGTGGCCGCGAGCGTGCTGACGAACGTCCGCGGCTACGCCGTCCAGCGGCTGCACGGCGTGCCGCCGGCCCTGATCCTCGGCCGCGACCTGCGCCGGTCGCTCCCGGCGCTGGCCGTCACGCTCGTCGCCGTCGCGCTCGTGGACGCCGGACTGCTCGCCCTGTACAACGGCGGGGCGCAGTGGCGGACGTTCGCTGCCGCGGCGGGAGTCCTGACCGCCGCCTTCGTGCTCCTCGCGCTCGTCACGCACGTGCTCGCGCTCGCGCTCGCGGCCGAGCGGCCCGTCCTCGAAGCGCTCAAGGGCAGGCTGCCGGCCCGGGCGACCGGCGTCGCGGTGTACCTCGTGCGGACGCCGGCCCTCCTCGTCACGATCGCCGCCGTCGTGGCGACGAGCGTCGCCGCCGTCCAGCTCGCCGGGCAGAGCGCGGCGAGCGGACGCTGGACAGCCGCGGGGGAGGGAGTCCACATCCTCTTCACGCCGAACCTCTCCCAGGAGGAGTTCGACGCGCTCGCCGTCCCCGCGGGCGAGTGGCTGCTGGCCGCCGAGGCCGACGGGGACGTCGTCCTCGCGGGTCAGGGCGAGGTCTCCTGGGGACGAGAGCTGCCGGGGCAGCACGACTCGCTCCTGGTCAACAACGCCTACCTCGCGCAGCAGGACGTCAGCGACGCCGACGGCGAACGGATCGTCGAGCTTCCCGAGGACGTGGTGACGGTCCTGGTCCCGAGCCGGTACGAGGACGCGACCGCGTCGATCGTCGACGACGTGCGGTACTGGCTCGACGGGTTCTCGCGGGGCGCCCAGGACGTCGAGGTCCGCACCCGTGTGCTCGCGCCGGACCAAGAGCTGTTCACCTACGGTGCCGCCGACCGACCGAACCAGTCCGTCCTGGTGCGCGACGGGGTCGCGGTCGTCGTGAACGGTGGGTCCGGGATCTTCGCGCCCGACGACTTCACCTCGCTCGGGACGAGGCAGGGGCTCGTCGTCACCGACGCCGCGACGGCGCGTGACGGGCTGGCGTCGGTCGGTGCGCAGGAGATCGCGATGGCGTACCAACCGGTCGCGCTCGCCGCGGCGCAGGAGCACGCGGCGCTCGTGAACGACACCCGCCTCCAGGTGTTCAACGCCGTCGCCGCGCTCGCGGTGCTGCTCGGCACCTCCGTCGCCGTCGCGCAGGTCTCGACGCGCAAGAACGCCCAGTCGATCTTCGTCCGGCACATCAGCGGGTGGGGCTTCGTCCGCACGCACCGCGGCCTGCTGGGGGCCGAGCTCGCGCTGGCGCTGGCCGTCGTGGCGTGGTCGGTGTGGACCACGGTGTCGGGGCTCACCGCGACCGTCCGCCCCGGGGCGGACCCGACGACCTCGCAGGTGCTCGTCGTCCTCGGCCACTGGCAGCCGGTGCTCCTCGCCGCCGTCGTCGCGGTGAGCCTGGCCGCGCTCGTGGGCGCGCTCGCGGTCCTCGGCCGCCGTCTCGTCCGTACCCGATCCTCGGAGGCCTGACCATGACCGGACCGACGACCCTCGTGGTCGACGAGCTCAGCAAGGCCTTCGGCCGCCGCACCCTGTGGGAGGGCCTCTCGTTCACCGTGGAGCCCGGGAGCATGGTGGCGCTCACGGGCCGCAGCGGGTCGGGCAAGTCGACGCTCCTCAACTGCATCGGTCTGCTCGAGCCCGTGACCGCGGGACGGATCGTCGTGGACGGCACCGACCTGACCAGGCTCGGGCGCCGTCGTACCCGGCAGTTCCGCCGGGACGCGCTGGGGTACCTCTTCCAGAACTACGCACTGGTCGACAACGCGTCCGTCGACGAGAACCTCGCCATCGCCGCCCGCGGACGCAGGGCGAGCCGGCGGACGACGTTCGAGGCGGCGCTCGGGCAGGTCGGGCTCGCGGGCCGCGGCGGGGAGCCGGTGTACCAGCTCAGCGGCGGGGAGCAGCAGCGGGTCGCGCTCGCACGGCTGGTCGTCAAGGACCCGTCTGTCGTGCTCGCCGACGAGCCCACCGGCGCCCTCGACCACGACAACGCCGAGATGGTCGTGTCGTCGCTCCGGTCGTTCGCCGAGGGCGGCGCGACCGTCGTCATCGCGACCCACTCCGAGCAGGTGGCCTCGGCGTGCGACCGTCGCATCGACCTCGACGGGATCCGCGCGGGCGGGTTGACGACCTCGATCGGTGCGTGACGCGCGCGGCCACGTCATCTCGTACGCTGACGCAGGGGGAGCGATCCAGGACGACGTGAAGAGGTGCCGTGCCCCCGACGACCCGCAGCGAGCAGAAGGCGGCGACCCGCCGGAGGATCCTCGAGGTCGCCGCGGCCCACTTCGCCGCGAAGGGCTACGCCGCGACGTCGTTGAACGACCTCTCCGCGGCGCTCGGCCTCACCAAGGGCACGATCTTCTTCCACTTCAGCTCCAAGGCGGAGCTCGCCCGCGCGATCTCCGAGGACGTCGCCGAGCAGTGGGTCCCGCTGCGCGCGGCGCACGAGGAACGAGGGACCCGAGGCCTGGCCGCGCTCGTCGACGCGTCGCGCCAGGTGGCGACCGTCTACCGGGAGAGCGCCGTGTTCCGCGCGGCCTCCCGGCTGCGGCTCGAGGCCGAGAACGTCGACGCGGACCTCCCCGTCCCGTTCGTCGGCTGGATCGACCTGGCGCGGACGTACCTCGCCCAGGCGGCCGCCGACGGCGAGCTCGTCGAGGGTGTCGACGTCGACGAGACGGCGTGGCACGTCGTCGCCTGGTTCGACGGGGTGCAGACGGTGTCGACCCACCTCTCGCACCTGGACGACCTCACGGCCCGGGTCGAGGGCATGTGGCGGATCCTCCTGCGCGCCGTCGCACGCGACCCGGAGGGTGTGCTCGGCGCGCGGGAGGACTGAGCGTCGCGTGACGTGGCGGCTGGGAGGTCACGGTGCGACAGTGGACGGACCCACCGACGACGAGCACGGAGGTCTCCCGTGAGCGACCAGGAGTCGACACCGTCCGCTCCGCCGGAGCGCCCGATCGGGTACTGGCTCAAGCTCGTCGACCGGCTCATCGACGAGAGCTTCGACGGCGTGTTCCAGCACTCCGGGCTCACGCGCCGGCACTGGCAGGTGCTCAACACCATCCGGGACGGCGTGAGCGAGGAGACGAGTGTCGACGGCGTCCTCTCGCCCTTCACGGGGGCGGCGCCCGGGCCCGGGCGCGGGGCGAGCGCCGTGACGGCGGAGATCGACGACCTCGTCCGCCGCGGCTGGGTCGCGCGCGACGGCGCGGGCAGCCTGTCGGTGACCGTCGCGGGCAACCACGCCTACCACGACCTGCTCGACGCGGTGTCGGTCTCGCGCGAGCGGGTCGCTGACGGCATCAGCCGCGCGGAGTACGCGCAGACGGTCGCGACGCTCGAGCGCATGGCGCGCAACCTCGGCTGGGACGGCTGAGCGCCGCTCCCCCGAGGAGCCGTGGCGCGCCGTCGTGACGAGAGGGGACGCGCGGCGTCCGGCAGCAGGCGTACCCTGCGAGACCCGCGACCCGTGCGCACCCCGCGCCCGGGCGTCCCGCACAGAGCTGGAGCACTGCGATGGAGTTCCGCCGGATCCCCGGTCTGCCGCCCTACGTCTTCACCATCATCGACGGGCTCAAGATCGAGGCACGCCGAGCGGGGCGCGACGTCGTGGACCTCGGCTTCGGCAACCCGGACCTGCCCAGCCCGCAGGTCGCCGTCGACAAGCTCGCCGAGGCCGCGCAGAACTCGCGCAACCACCGCTACTCCGCGTCGCGCGGCATCCCCAAGCTCCGCGAGGCCGTCGCGGGCCTGTACCAGCGCCGCTTCGGCGTGAGCCTCGACCCGGACACCGAGATCATCTCGACCATCGGCGCCAAGGAGGGCTTCAGCCACCTCATGTGGGTGCTGCTGCAGCCGGGAGACGTCGCGCTCGTCCCCACGCCGAGCTACCCCATCCACATCTGGGGTCCCTACTTCGCGGGCGCCGACGCGCGCCAGGTCCCCATCGGCGACGGGACCGACGCCGCGGGGTACATTGACCGCATCATCGAGGCGTGGGAGCTGGGCTGGCCCAAGCCGCGCGTCGTCGTCCTGTCGTTCCCGCACAACCCGACGACGACGGTCGCGACCAAGGAGGACCTCCAGCGCCTCGTCGACTGGGCGCGGGACAAGGACGTCGTGCTCGTGCACGACCTCGCCTACGCGGACATGACGTTCGACGGGTTCGAGCCGCCCTCGATCATGCAGTGCGAGGGCGCGCGCGAGGTCGCGGTCGAGCTGTACTCCATGACGAAGTCGTTCTCCATGGCGGGCTGGCGCGTCGCGTTCCTCGTGGGCCGCCGCGACGTCGTCGGGGCGCTCGCCAAGCTCAAGAGCTACCTCGACTACGGCACGTTCCAGCCGATCCAGATCGCCGCGACCGTGACGCTCAACGAGGCGACCGAGTTCCCGCAGGAGATCTCGTCGGTGTACGAGTCGCGTCGCGACGCCCTGCACGACGGCCTGCAGCGCATCGGCTGGGACATCCACAAGCCCGGCGGCACCATGTTCGCGTGGGCTCGCATCCCCGAGCCCTACCGCGACATGGGCTCGATCGAGTTCGCGACGCACCTCGTCGAGGAGTGCGACGTCGCGGTGTCCCCGGGCGTCGGGTTCGGCCCCGGCGGCGACGAGTTCGTGCGGTTCGCGCTCATCGAGAACGAGCACCGCATCGGCCAGGCGATCCGCGGCCTCAAGCGCGGCCTGACCCGCCTCTGACGGTCGGCGCCTCGCCTCGTGCGACGGCGACCGCGGCGCGCGACGATGGGCGCATGCCCACGAACCGGTCGACCGCGCGTCGGGCGAGGTCCGCGGTCGTGGTGGGGGCCGCCGTCGTGCTGCTGGCGGCGTGCACGCCCGACGACGGCCCGGAACCCGCACCGGGGCCGTCGGTCACGACGGCCACCGCCGAGCCGAGCGAACCCGCGGAGACGAGCGCGCCGGCACCCGAGCCCGGTCTCGCCGTCGTGCCCGAGGTGCGGGTGGACGTGACCGAGGTGGCGACCGGGCTCCCCGCGCCGTGGGGGCTCGCGGCGCTCGCGGACGGGACGCTGCTCGTCTCGCTGCGCGACGAGCGCGGCCTGGTCGTCGTGGACCCGGCGTCGGGCGCCGTCGAGCCGGTCACGGGACCGGGCGCGGACGACCTGCACGACGGCACGGTCGCGACGGGCGAGTCGGGTCTGCTCGGGGTGGCGGTCGGACCCGAGGGCGGCGCAGCACCGGGGGAGGTGTTCGTCTACCGGACCGCCGCCGGAGGCAACGAGGTCCTGCGGGGGACGCTCGCCGGTCGCGAGCTGTCGGCCCTCTCCCCGATCCTCCAGGGCATCCCCGCGGCCTCCACGCACGACGGCGGCCGGCTCGCGTTCGGGCCCGACGGCTACCTCTACGTGACGACGGGGGACGCGCAGCAGCGCGGCGCGGCGCAGGTCGCGGGTGCGCTCAACGGCAAGATCCTGCGCCTGACGGTGGACGGCGCGCCCGCGCCGGGGAACCCGGACCCGGCCTCGCCGGTGTGGAGCCTGGGGCACCGCAACGTCCAGGGGATCGCGTGGGACGTGACGGGCCGGATGCTGGCGTCGGAGTTCGGCCAGGACACGTTCGACGAGCTCAACGTCGTCGTGCCGGGCGGGAACTACGGCTGGCCGGAGGTCGAGGGGGTGGGCGGCGCGGAGTCGGGGTTCGTGGACCCGGTGGCGACGTGGTCGACGTCGGACGCCTCGCCGAGCGGGCTGGCCGCGACCCGCGAGGGCGCGTACCTGGCGGGGCTGCGGGGCCAGGCGCTGTGGCGCGTGCCCTTCGCGACGCCCGACGGCGGGACGTCGGCCGCCGCGTTCGGCCCGCCCCAGGCCGTGCTCACGGACCGGGGTCGGCTGCGCGCCGTCCTGGTGGACCCGGCGACGCCGCTCGGGGCCGACGGGAGCTCCGTGCTGTACGTGCTGACCAACAACACCGACGGGCGCGGGGACCCGCGCGACGGCGACGACCGGCTGCTGCGGGTCGCGGTGACGCCCGCGGGGTGAGGCCGCCGCGAGTCCGCGCGTTGTCGGGGGATCGCCGTCGCGAGATCGGCCCGAGCGTCCGAGATCGACCCTCGGGAGGTCGATCTCGACACGGACGGGTCGATCTCGGCGGATGTGCGGGCTGAGCAGGTGGTTTGGGTTGTGATAACGAATCGGTTACGGTCGAGTGTCTCGCGTTGCCGCTCGCCGGGGACAGGTGTATTGGTCGGCCGTGGGGCGCGGTCTTCGTCGAGCACCCAAGGTGCCAGGAGCCCGCAGGACGGCCGGATCGGCTGGTCGAACCGGGTGACGCCCGCGCCGTAGCGCGGAGCGCCCCGGGGCGCGCGTGCGCCGTCGACCCCCGTGCCCGGGACCCCCGACGACTTGGACCAGAGTGCACAACCCCTTCCGCTTCCGCGCGCCCCAGAACCGTGACGTCGAGACCACGACCTCGGACGTCGCCCCCGTCGAGACCACCCCGGAGACCTCCGAGACGCCCAGCCGTCGCGCCGCCCGCACCGCGCGGACCCTGCGCGCGACCCGCCGGCGCCGCTGGTCGATCGTCGGCGCGGCGACCGCCGTCGCCCTCGTCGGCTCGGGCGCCGTCGCCTACGGCGAGGCCAGCAAGACCGTGACGATCGACGTCGACGGCGAGGTGACGACCGTCAGCACGCTCGCCGGCTCGGTCTCCGGCGCGCTCGACGCCGCCGGCGTCGACGTCGGCACGCGCGACCAGGTCGCGCCCGACCCCGGGTCGGCCCTCGACGACGGCGACGAGGTCGTGGTGCGCCTCGGCAAGAAGGTCACCGTCCAGACCGACGGCGAGCAGTCCGACGTCTGGCTCACCGCGCTCGACGCGGACGAGGCGCTGCAGACCCTCGCCGAGCGCGGCGGCGACGTGCGCCTCGTCGCGTCCCGGTCCGGCGAGCGCGCGTCGCTCGACCTGCGCCTCGACACCGACGGCCCGGTGAACGTCGTCGCCGACGGCACGACGACGGTCGCCCCGGACGGCAGCATCGGCATCCCCGCCATCCTCGACCAGCAGGACATCGAGCTCGGCGAGCTCGACCGCGTGAGCGTGCAGCGCGTCGACGCGCCCGAGCCCGGCGCGCCCACGGTCTCGCTCGTCGTCCAGCGCGTCGTCGTCGAGCAGCAGCAGACGACGACGCCCGTCCCGCACGGGACCGTCCAGCAGCCCGACGACTCGAAGTACACCGACGAGTCCGCCGTCGCCCAGACCGGAGCCGACGGCGTGACCACGACGACGTTCGAGGTCACCCTCGTGGACGGCGTCGAGGAGTCGCGCGAGCAGCTCTCCCAGGAGGTCACGACCGCGCCCGTGGACGAGGTCGTCGTGACCGGGACGCAGGAGCGCCCGAAGGACCCACGCTCGATCGGGCAGGCCATGGCCGCCGCGCGCGGCTGGACCGGGTCGCAGTGGACGTGCCTCGAGAAGCTGTGGACCAAGGAGTCCAACTGGAACCCGACGGCGGACAACCCGACGTCGAGCGCCTACGGCATCCCGCAGTCGCTCCCCGGCTCGAAGATGGCTAGCAAGGGCGCCGACTGGGCGACCAACCCCGCGACGCAGATCGCCTGGGGCCTGGACTACATCGCCGGCTCGTACGGCTCGCCCTGCGGCGCGTGGTCCCACTCGCAGGCCACCAACTGGTACTGAGCACGAACCTCCCGAGCCGACCGGCTCCGGACGGGCGTCGTCCCCGGTTCCTCGGCAGGCTCTGCACGCCGTCGCCACCGGGGTGAGCGACCGGTCCGATAGCGTCCGCGGCGTGGGAGGGCAGGGAGAGAGCGGGAGCGACGGGCGCGTGCGCGCGCTTCTCGTGCCCGCGACGGTGCTCCTCCTCCTCGTCGTGTCGGTGGCAGCGGTCGGCGGGGTGCTGCTGGGGCGGGCCCTCGACCGCTCGGTGCCGGCTGCCGAGGACGGGTGGCGCGCGTGGCGCGGGGTGGACGAGGACGACGAGCGGTACGTCGCCGACCTGGTCGCAGACGCCGGGGCGTGGCCTGGGACCGACGACGTGACGGGTCCGGACCGGATCGGTCGAGGGTTCCTCGAGCCGACGGTCAGGGTCGCCTTGACCGTGACCGTCGACGAGCGGCCGAGCCGTCCCGACCTCGACGCGCTGAGCGAGCGGATCTGCGGGTCGACGCGCGCGGGGGACGCGCAGGGGTTCGAGGTCTCCGTCCTGCTGGTGCGCGACGACGCCCTCGTGGACGTCCGGTGCCTCGACCCGGCGGGGGCGCCGCTGGTCGCCGCCGTGCTTGCCGGCGCCTTCGCCACCGCGTCGGGCGACCTCGACGCCCTCGGGGCGAGCGTCTTCGTCTCCGAGCCGCCGGCCGAGCCACGACCCGACCAGCCCGGAGGAGCGAGCGTCCGGATGACGCTCACGCCCACAGGGCACGAGGTCGCCGGTCCCGCGGTGCAACGGTGGGTGCTGCTCGCCCGGGAGGCGGGCTTCTCCGCGGTCGACGTCCGGGTGGGCGACGCGTGACCTCGCGCCGACGACGCATGGTCACGACCCGGACCGCGCCGCGACCGGACGTCCGTCCCGACTAGGATCGGGCACCATGACCCACATCCTCTCGGCCGTGGCGTGGCCGTATGCCAACGGGCCGCGCCACATCGGCCACGTCGCAGGTTTCGGTGTCCCGTCGGACGTCTTCAGCCGGCACATGCGCATGGCGGGTCACGACGTCCTCATGGTCTCGGGCACCGACGAGCACGGGACGCCGATCCTCGTGCAGGCGGACAAGGAGGGCGTGACGCCGCAGGAGCTCGCGGACCGGTACAACCGCGTCATCGTCGAGGACCTGCACCAGCTCGGGCTCTCGTACGACCTGTTCACCCGGACCACGACGCGCAACCACTACGCCGTCGTGCAGGAGATGTTCCGCACGGTCCACAAGAACGGGTACATGGTCGAGCAGACGACCATGGGCGCGATCTCGCCGTCGACCGGCCGCACGCTGCCCGACCGCTACATCGAGGGCACGTGCCCCATCTGCGGCTACGACGGCGCGCGCGGCGACCAGTGCGACAACTGCGGCAACCAGCTCGACGCGATCGACCTCGTCAACCCGCACAGCCGCATCAACGGCGAGACGCCCAAGTTCGTCGAGTCGAACCACTTCTTCCTCGACCTGCCCGCGTTCGTCGACGCGCTGGGGGACTGGCTGCGCACGCGCACCGCGTGGCGCCCGAACGTCCTGAAGTTCTCGCTCAACCTGCTCGACGACGTGCGCCCGCGCGCCATGACGCGCGACATCGACTGGGGCATCCCCGTCCCGCTGGAGGGTTGGGAGTCCAACCCGAGCAAGCGCCTCTACGTGTGGTTCGACGCGGTGATCGGCTACCTGTCGGCCTCGATCGAGTGGGCGCGGCGCAGCGGCGACCCGGACGCGTGGCGCGCGTTCTGGAACGACCCCGAGGCCCGCTCGTACTACTTCATGGGCAAGGACAACATCACGTTCCACTCCCAGATCTGGCCGGCCGAGCTGCTCGCCTACGACGGCCGGGGGAGCAAGGGCGGGGCGCCGGGCCCGTACGGGAACCTGCAGCTCCCGACGGAGGTCGTGTCGAGCGAGTTCCTCAACGTCGAGGGCCAGAAGTTCTCCTCCTCGCGGGGCGTCGTCATCTACGTGCGCGACATGCTGGCCCGCTACCAGCCGGACGCGTTCCGCTACTACGTCGCGTCGGCGGGCCCGGAGACGCAGGACGTCGACTTCACGTGGGCGGACTTCCAGCGCCGCACGAACGACGAGCTCGTCGCGGGCTGGGGCAACCTCGTGAACCGCACGGCGAACCTGGTGCACAAGAACTTCGGGGCGATCCCGGAGCCGGGCCAGCGCCAGCCGATCGACGAGGGCGTCCTCGCGACGACGACGACCGCGTTCGGCCGGGTGGGCGAGCTCATCGCGACGCACCGCCAGCGCGCGGCCGTCGCGGAGGCGATGAAGACGGTGGGCGAGGTGAACAAGTACGTGTCGGACACCGAGCCCTGGAAGCTCAAGACCGACCCGGACCGGCTCGCGACCGTGCTCCACACCGTGACCCAGGCGGTGAGCGACCTCAACACGATCCTGTCGCCGTTCCTGCCGCACTCGGCGCAGCAGGTGCACGAGGCGTTCGGCGGCACGGGCACCATCGCGCCGCAGCCGCGCATCGACGAGGTGACCGACCTCGACGACGACTCGCGCCGCTACCCGATCATCACGGGCGACTACCGCGCCGAGGGCCTGGCGACGTGGGAGCCGAAGGCCGTCGTGCCGGGCACGCCGGTCGGCAAGCCGACGCCGGTGTTCACCAAGCTCGACGACTCGATCGTCGAGGAGGAGCTCGACCGCCTGCGCGAGACCGCCTGACCGTGGCGAAGCAGCGCGAGCGCGGCCGGCCGCCGGACCCGGAGCCGCTGCCGGTCCCCGTGGTGGACAACCACACGCACCTCGACTCGATCGCGCACGTCCTGCCCGATCCCCGGGGCCCCCGCGAGTCCCCGCAGCGGAGCGAGGACGACTCGTGGGGGTGGGGCGACGTCCCCGCCCCGAGCGTCGCGGACCACCTCGCGCGGGCGGCGGCCGTCGGGGTGGACCGGGTCGTGCAGGTCGGCTGCGACCTCCCCGCGGCCCGCTGGACCGACGCCCTCCTGCGCGGCGACCAGGCGATCTGGGGGGTCGAGCAGGCGGATCCGGCGCGTCCCGGTGCCGGGACGAGCCAGGATCACCTGGTCGACCGCGCGGGCACGGGGGTGGGGCGGCTGCTCGGGGCCGTCGCGATCCATCCCAACGAGGCGGTGCTGCACGGCGGGGTGCGGGAGGTCGGGCCGGACGGGCTCCTGCCCGACCCTCGGGCGCACCATGACGTCCCGCTCGACGACGCCGTCGCCGAGATCGCCGCGATCGCGCGCGGCAACGACCGCGTGCGGGCGATCGGCGAGACGGGGATGGACCTGTTCCGTACCGGACCGCGAGGAGAGGCTGTACAGCGGGAGTCGTTCCGGGCGCACGTCGCGCTCGCGAAGGAGCTGGGCCTCGCGCTGCAGATCCACGACCGCGACGCGCACGCCGAGGTGCTCGACGTGCTCGCGCGGGACGGTGCCCCGGAGCGGACGGTCTTCCACTGCTACTCGGGCGACGCGGCGATGGCCCGGTTCTGCGCGGAGCAGGGCTGGTACCTGTCGTTCGCGGGCCCGGTGACGTTCCGCGCGAACGACGAGCTGCGGGCCGCCCTGCGCGAGGTGCCGCTCGGGCAGGTCCTGGTCGAGACGGACGCGCCGTACCTCACGCCGCACCCGTACCGGGGCCGTCCCAACGCCCCGTACGTGCTGCCGACGACGGTCCGTACCGTCGCCGAGGTGGTGGACCTGCCGCTCGCGGACGTCTGCGCGCGGCTCGCCGCGACGTCGGTCGCGGTCTACGGGCCCTGGTGACGCGGGCACGACGGAGGGGGAGCCGTCGCCGCGCGTCGCCGCCCGTTCCGGGGCGAACCGGAGGTTTCGTCCTGGGTCACGTTTCGGCTACGGTCAGGTCCGTGCGTCGCGCGCCGTGCGCCGACGACGTGCCCCACCTCGCCCTCGGCGCTCGCCGCGGGCCGCTTCCCAGAAGGGACCGCGCGCGTGCTCGCACCTGACGGAACCGGTCGCCGGCGCCTGCAGCGGCTGGCGGCCCGGGGCGTCGTCGTCGCGAGCCTCGTGGTCGTCACGGGCGCGTTCGCCTCGCTCCAGAAGAGCGTCACGCTCGACGTGGACGGCGAGCTGTACGACGTCTCCGCGTACGGGCGCACGGTCGCCGAGGTGCTCGACTACCAGGACGTCACGGTCGGCGCGGAGGACCTCGTCGAGCCGGGCCTGACGGACTCCGCGCACGACGGCGGCACGATCGTCGTCCGGACGAGCCACGACGTGACGATCGAGATCGACGGTCAGGTCCAGACGATCTCGACGACGGCGCGCACCGTCGGGGAGCTCCTCACCTACCTCGGCCCGCGCGCCGAGGGAGCCGTGACCGAGGTGTCCCGCACCCAGGCGCTCGGTCGCGACCCGATCCGGGTCTCCACGCTCAAGACCGTGCACGTCGCCGTCGACGGCGCGGTCATGCCCATCACGACGGCGGAGCCCACGGTGCGCGGTGTCCTCGCCACGGCCGGCATCGTGCTGGCCGAGGGCGACAGCACGTCCGCGCCCCTCGACGCGGCGGCCGTGGACGGGATGCTCGTCCTCGTGAGCCGGGCCGCCGCGTCGGCCACGACGGTCACCGAGGTGCTGCCCTTCACCACGGAGGAGGTCGAGGACCCGAACCTGCCGAAGGGGCACCGGGTCGTCGTCCAGTCCGGCCGCGTGGGCGAGGCGACCACGACGTACGCCGTCCAGACCCTCGGCGGCGCCGAGGTGTCGCGCACCGTCCTCACGCGCACGGTCACGACGGAGCCGCGCAACGAGATCATCAAGGTCGGGACGATGGACATCTCGGTCTCCGTGGACCCCGGCTCGGCGCGGGCGATCGGCCGCTCGCTCGCGGCCCAGCGCGGCTGGGGCGACGACGAGTTCACGTGCCTCGACAAGCTGTGGACCAAGGAGAGCAACTGGCGGGTCGACGCCGACAACCCGAGCTCGAGCGCGTACGGGATCCCGCAGGCGCTGCCCGGGTCCAAGATGTCGAGCGCGGGCTCCGACTGGCGCACCAACCCGGCGACCCAGATCACGTGGGGCCTCGGCTACATCGAGGGCCGGTACGGCACGCCCTGCTCGGCGTGGTCGCACTCGGTCGCCAAGGGTTGGTACTGAGGCCGGCGCGGCGCCCGCGGTCCGCGGGCACCGCGGCACGCTAACGCCTGTCGAACAACTACCCGTGGCGATCAAGGCGGCGTAAGAGGAGCCGGATCTGGGACAGGATGACGAACGCTTCGTGGGCGGTGAGTGTGGCTTCGTATTGCCGCACGAGGCGGCGGTGCCGGTTGATCCGCCCGTTCGTCCGCTCGACGACCTAGCGTCGTGGTTGAACGACGAACCCGCCGACGGGTTGGGGGCCAGAGACGATCTCCAGCTCGATCCCAGCCGCGGTTGCGGCGTCGGCGGGTGCTTGCCCGGTGTAGCCCTTGTCAGCCCAGACGTGCGCCACGGACGGGCACGGGTTCTTCGTGAGTAGGTCGGCGAACGCAGCCCTGGCCTGGACGTTCGCCGCGGTCACGTGGGCGGCCAGGAGTCGTCCGGCGGTGTCGACGAGGATGTGCCGTTTGACGCCCTCGACCTTCTTCACACCGTCGAAGCCGCGCCCACCGGGGACCGGAGTGCTCTTGACGGAGACGAGTCCACGACGGCAGCCGTCGGCTGCTGGTCGCGGCCGTCGTGGACGCGGTCTTCGGCGCGCAAGACGGCGAGGACCTGCTCCCACAGCCGTCTGTTCGTCCACCGGGTGAATTGCTTGTGGGCCGCGGACCAGGAGACGGTGAAGTCGTGCGGGAGCGCCCGCCACGGGATGCGCGTGGTCACGACGAAGAGAAGTGCGCCTGAGTACTCGCGCCACCGGTGCTCGCAGCAAGGCCGCCCGCCGCGGGTGCGGGTGGGGATCTCGAGCGCGGGGATGCGCGCCCAGGCCGTGTCGGTCAGGTCGGACGGGTAAGGGCGTCGCGGTGATAGTTCACACGTGCGCCATCGTCCTGACCAGGTCTGACATCCCGTCGTTGTCGGTGCCGGCCGGTAGCGTCCTGGTCGTGTCGAGGCATACGACGTTCCAGCTGGTGGCTGACCCCACCGCGGAGCAGGCACGCGCCCTGGCCCGGCACGAGGGCGCCGCCCGGTTCGCGTTCAACCAGGGCCTGCGCTTGCACCTGAATGCCCGCACGGCCGGCAAGCGCGACGGCTTCGAGGTGAAGGTCCCGTGGACCGGGTTCGACTTGATCAATGCGTTCAACGCGTGGAAGAAGACCGAGGACGCCGGGCGCCGCTTCGTCGTCGACGGTGCGGGTGTCGCCGAGCTGGAGGTCACGGGCCGGGCCTGGCGGACTGAAGTCAGCGCCCAAGTGTTCGAGGAAGCCGTGGTTGATCTCGGCAAAGCCTTGAAGGCGTGGACCGACTCCCGGCGTGGCAAGCGCGCCGGCCGGCCGGTCGGGCATCCCCGGTTCAAGAAGAAGAACCACGAACGCGGCTCGTTCCGCATGCGCAACAAGACTTCGAGGACGAAGACCGGCGAGCGCGCCACGATCCGGCTCGGTGAGGCCGGTCCTCGCTCGGTGACGCTGCCCGGGATCGGCGCCATCAAGGTCCATGACGACACCCGACGCCTGCGACGGATGCTCGCCAAGGGTCGGGCACGGATCCTGTTCGCGACCGTCTCCCGGCGTGGCGGGCGGTGGCGCATCAGCGTGAACGTCGAAGCCGCCGACCTGCACCCCGGCGCCCAGCATCCTGTCCGCGACGCCGAGGACCATGGCGGGTGGGCGGGCGTTGATCGTGGCCTGCACGCACCCATCGTCGTCGCCCTGGCTGGCGGCGAGCAGGTACTCCGCATCGACGTGGCGCCCAAGGCCCTGCGGGCGGCGCAACCCGTGACCCGGCGGCTGCAGAAGTCCGTGTCCCGCAAGGTCAAGGGCTCCGCCAGCCGGCGTGCCGCCGTGCGCCGCCTCGCCCGTCACCACGAGCGGGTTCGTGCCCGCCGTCATCACTTCCTGCACCAGGTCTCCAACCTGCTGGTCCAGACCCACGACCGGCTCGTCATCGAAGACCTGAACATCCAAGGGATGCTCGCCAACCACCGGCTCGCCGCAGCCATCTCTGATGCGGCCTGGGGTGAGCTCGCCCGCCAGATCACCTACAAGCAATCCTGGCGAGGCGGCCACGTCCTGACCGCAGACCGGTGGTTCGCGTCATCAAAGACCTGCTCCGCGTGCGGGAACGTCAACCAGACACTCACGCTCGCCGATCGCGTCTTCGTCTGCGAGCACTGCGGGCACACCACCGACCGCGATCTGAACGCCGCGGTCAATCTCGCCACCTGGGGCGAGCGCCGCTTCTCCCAGGTCCTGGCCCCCGAAGCACGAGGCCAGGTCACCAACGCCCACCGACGGGAAGGCTCTGGCCCGCGCATTCGCGCGAGTGAAACCAGCCCGGACGACGTGGGAACCCTCGCCGCCACCGCGGCATCGGGACGTCCGAGAACGACGCTGCCGAACACTTCACCGAGGTTGTTCGACAGGCTTTAGCCCTCCAGCATCTCCAGGTAGTGCGGGTTCTGTATGATCCCGAGCACGTTGCCGAACGGGTCGACCACCGACGCCGTGACGAAGCCCGTGCCCTCCCCGCGCTCGACGACCCCCTCGTACTCGGTCGCGCCGAGCGCGAGCAGCCGGGCGAACGCGTCGCGCACGTCGTCGACGTGCCAGTTCACGATCGCGCCCCCGGGGGTCTCCGGCTGCGGACGCGGGGACCAGGACCGGGCGATGATGCCGAGCTCGTCCTGGCGGTCGCCGACCCGGAACTCGACGTACCCGCCGGGGACCACGTAGTACGGCTCCGTCCCGAGCACCTCCGCGTACCACGCGGACGCGGCCTCCAGGTCGTCGGCCCACAGGTTCAGCGTCGCCATCCCACGCAGCATGCTCGTCTCCCTCGTCGTCGTCCCCGGGATCGAGCCCGGGGACCGCGGTCGTCGACCCGGCGGGACCGACACCAGGACAGTAGGACCCCATGCGGAACGTGCGGTTCCGCAGGGTGCGGCAGGATGGATCCGTGCTCGACACCTCCGTGCGACTCCTGCGCCTCCTGGCGCTCCTCCCGACGCGGCCCACGTGGTCGGGCCCCGAGCTGGCCGAGCGGCTCGGCGTCACGACCCGCACGGTCCGCAACGACGTGGAGCGGCTGCGACTCCTGGGCTACGAGGTGCGCTCGGCGCCGGGGACCGCGGGCGGCTACCGGCTCGGGTCCGGGACCGCGCTGCCCCCGCTCCTGCTCGACGACGAGGAGGCTGCCGTCGTCGCGGTGTCGCTGCGGGCCGCCGCGACGGGGTCGATCACAGGGGTGGAGGACGCCGCGCGTCGCGCGCTCGTCAAGCTCGACACCGTGCTGCCCGCCCGGCTGCGCGCCCGGGCGGACGCCCTGCGCGCCGCGGTCGCGAGCGCACCGGTGGCGGGGCCGTCGGTCGACGCGCGGGTGCTCTCCGAGATCGCGGGCGCCGTCGCGGCGCGGACCGGGCTGCGCCTCGAGTACCGGGCCCACGACGGGACGACCACGGCCCGCGCGGTCGAGCCGTACCGGCTCGTGCACCTGGGGCGTCGGTGGTACCTCCTGGCGTTCGACCTGGGCCGCGAGGACTGGCGGACCTTCCGCCTCGACCGGCTGCGCCTGCGCACGCCCGGCGGACCGCGCTTCACGCCCCGCCCCGTGCCGGGCGGCGACGCCGTCGCCTACGTGGTCCGCGGGGTGGGGTCGATCGCGTCGGCGCACCCCGCCCGCGTGCGCCTGCACGCGCCGGCGAGCGTCGTGGCGGAGCGGCTCGCGCCGGAGGCGGGGGTGCTCGTCGACGACGGGCCGGACGCGTGCGTGCTGGAGACCGGGGGGACGTCGCTCGCCCGGCTCGCCGGGTCCCTGCTGGGCCTCGACGTCGACCTCACGGTCCTCAACCCGCCCGAGCTGGCGGCGACGCTGGCTCGGGTCGGGGCGCGCGCGGCACGGTCCGGGCGTGCGCGACCGGGCGCTGCGGAGGGTGCCCTCGCGCGTGACGTCGACGGTGACGCCGGGTGAGAAGCGCGTGGAGACGCCCGTGACATACGCCTAGAAATCCGGACAGAACCTCCCAGTCTAGCGGCGTGGGGGTTGGAGTTCGATAACGGATCGGTTACGGTCGAACGTCGCTCGCGTGCGAACGGCATGCCCTCGCGGTCCTTCCGGACCACGGGAGGCGTGCCCGGACCGCGCGGGCGGTGCGCCGTCGTCGGGCCCTGGGGAAGGGGCGCCGGGGTTGGCGCCGGCAGCCGGATCGGCCGCTCGAGACCCGCGGACGCACGTGTGCGCCCGCCGCGGAGGACGCACGTCCCCCGCGGGCCGCGGGTGGTGCGCACGCGCCGTCGAGCCTCCGTGCCCGGGACCCCCGACGACTGGACCCGAGTGAAGAACCCCTTCCACCGGACCGCTGACGCGGCCGGCGCCCCCGAGAGCGCCGACACGACCCTCCAGAACCCCCCGACCCTCGCCGACGGCCCCGCGGAGAGCCCCGCGACCACCGCCCGCCGTCGCCGCCGCTGGCCCCTCGTGGCCGGCGCCACCGCCGTCGTCCTGCTCGCGACCGGCGCCGTCGCCTACGGCAATGCGCGCAAGACCGTCCAGCTCGACGTCGACGGCCAGATCACCTCCGTCACGACCTTCGCCGGGTCCGTCGAGGGCCTGCTCGCCGAGCAGGACGTCGCCGTGGGCGACCGCGACCTCGTCGTGCCCGACGTGGACTCCGCCCTGCGCGGCGGCGGCGACGTCGTCGTGCGCTACGGGCGCGAGGTGCCCGTCCAGGTCGACGGCTCCCAGTCCTCCGTCTGGCTGACCGCGCTCGACGCGGACGAGGCCCTGACGACGCTCGCCTCGCGCGGCAGCGACGTGCGCCTCGTGGCGTCGCGCTCCGGCGAGCGCGTGTCGCTCCCGATCCGCCTCGACGCGGACGGGCCCGTGAACGTCGTCGCGGACGGCGAGACCAAGGTCGCGCCCGACGGCAGCATCGGCATCGACGCGATCCTCGACCAGCAGGGCATCCAGCTCGGCGAGCTCGACCGCGTCCACGTCGAGAAGTCGGAGCAGATCGCCGCGGCCCAGGCCGACGCCGCGGCGGCGGCCGACCCTGCCGCTGCCGACGCTGCCGCGACCGAGGACGCCGCGACCGACGCCGCGCCCGTCTCGCTCGTCGTGCAGCGCGTGAAGGTCGAGGAGGTCCCCGCCGAGGCGGCCGTCCCGTTCGAGACGGTCACCGAGGAGGACGCGAACCGCTTCAAGGACCTCGACCCGGTCGTCAAGCAGGAGGGCGCCGAGGGCGTCCACACGACCGTGCACCGCGTCACGACGGTCGACGGCGTCGAGGAGTCGCGCGAGCTCGTCTCCGAGGGCGTCACCACGCCCCCGGTGAACAAGATCCTCGTGCAGGGCACCAAGGAGCGCCCCAAGCCCGAGCCGAAGCCCACGACGCAGCAGCGCTCGTCGACCCCGTCGTCGGGCGGCTCGTCCGCGCCGGCCGCCGACCTCGGGTCCGCCCCGGACGGCGTCTGGGGCGCGCTCGCGCAGTGCGAGTCGGGCGGCAACCCCGCGACGAACACGGGCAACGGCTACTACGGCCTGTACCAGTTCTCCGCGTCCACGTGGCGTGCCATGGGCGGCTCCGGCCTCCCGTCGGAGGCCTCGGCCGCCGAGCAGACGCAGCGCGCCCAGGCGCTCCAGGCCCGCTCGGGCTGGGGCCAGTGGCCCGCGTGCGCCCGCAAGCTGGGTCTTCTCTGACCCGCTAGCACGACTCACGGCCGCACCAGGGAGGGCGGGGCGCACGGCGCCCCGCCCTCTCGTCGTCCCGCGAGGTCCGTCCCGTCGCCGCCCCGGTCGGTAGGCTTGCCTGTCA
This sequence comes from Cellulosimicrobium sp. NPDC055967, assembly GCF_042269845.1. Classification (NCBI taxonomy): domain Bacteria; kingdom Bacillati; phylum Actinomycetota; class Actinomycetes; order Micrococcales; family Promicromonosporaceae; genus Cellulosimicrobium; species Cellulosimicrobium sp. NPDC055967. The sequence continues at coordinate 37,331 of NZ_JBHJYJ010000012.1, forward strand.
TGAGCGACACCCGCGGTGCCCTGCTGGGTCCGGCCGAGATCCGTGACCTGGCGGGCCGCCTCGGCGTCCGCCCCACCAAGACCCTCGGTCAGAACTTCGTGCACGACGGCGGCACCGTCCGCAAGATCGTGCGGGCCGCGGACGTGCGCGCGGGGGAGCGCGTCGTCGAGGTCGGGCCCGGGCTCGGCTCGCTCACCCTGGGGCTGCTCGAGGCGGGCGCGAGCGTCGTCGCGGTCGAGATCGACCCGGTCCTCGCGAAGCAGCTCCCCACGACGGTCGCCGCGCACGTGCCCGACCTCGGCGACCGCCTCGAGGTCGTGGGCGCGGACGCCCTGGAGGTGACGGCCCTGCCCGGGGAGCCCCCGACGGCGCTGGTCGCCAACCTGCCGTACAACGTGGCGGTGCCCGTGCTGCTCACGTTCCTCGAGCGGTTCGACTCGCTCGAGCGCGTGCTCGTCATGGTGCAGGCCGAGGTCGCGGACCGGCTCGCCGCCCCGCCCGGGTCGCGCACGTACGGCGTCCCGTCGGTCAAGGCCGCCTGGTACGCCGACGCCCGCCGCGCCGGGACCATCGGCCGCAGCGTGTTCTGGCCGGTGCCGAACGTCGACTCCGCGCTCGTCGCGCTCGACCGCCGCGAGCCCCCGACGACGACCGCGACCCGGGAGCAGGTCTTCGCCGTCGTGGACGCCGCCTTCGCGCAGCGGCGCAAGATGCTGCGTTCCGCGCTGTCCGGCCTCGCCGGCTCCGCGAGCGTGGCCGCCGAGGTGCTCGTGGCCGCCGACGTCGACCCGCAGGCGCGCGGCGAGGTGCTCGACGTCGCGGCCTTCGCGCGCGTCGCCGAGCAGCTCGTCCGGCACGGCAGCCTCGGCGAGCGCCCGGCCGGCGGTGCCGCACCCGCGGAGCGTCGCACCGGACGACCTGGCACAGTGGACGCGTGACACCCCCGCGACCGCCGAGCATCGCCCTCGCGCCACCCCCGTCCGTCCGCGTGCGCGCACCCGGCAAGGTCAACCTCTCGCTGCGGGTCGGGGCGCTGCAGGACGACGGCTACCACCCGCTCGTGACGATCTTCCAGGCCGTCGGGCTGAGCGAGGAGGTCGTCGCCCACCAGGTGCCACCGGGCGCGGGCGTCTCGCTCGGCGTGACCGGGCTCCAGGCCGACGTCGTGCCGACCGACGAGACGAACCTCGCGTGGCGGGCCGCCGTCGCGCTCGCCGAGCACGTGGGCGTCGACCCCGACGTGCGGCTCGAGATCCACAAGGAGGTCCCCGTCGCGGGCGGCATGGCGGGCGGGTCCGCGGACGCCGCTGCCGCGCTCGTCGCGTGCGACGCGCTCTGGGAGGCCGGCGTGCCCCGCGCCGACCTCGTCCGCCTCGCCGCGGGCCTCGGGGCCGACGTCGCGTTCGGGCTCGTGGGGCACACCGCCGTCGGGACGGGGCGGGGGGACGTGCTCACGCCCGCGATGACGCGCGGCGAGTTCCACTGGGTCTTCGCCGTCCAGGCCGACGGCCTCTCCACGCCGGAGGTGTACCGCACGTTCGACGAGACCGTCGGGGGCCCGGCCGAGCTCGACCTCGCCGAGGACACCGCGCTCATGCAGGCGCTGCGCGCCGGGGACGCGGTCGGGCTCGGGCAGGTGCTGCGCAACGACCTCCAGGGCCCCGCGCTCGCCCTGCGCCCCGAGCTCCAGCGGACCCTCGACGTCGCGACCGAGGCCGGCGCGCTCGGCGCGATCGTCTCCGGCTCCGGCCCGACGGTCGCCGCCCTCGCGCGCAGCCGCCAGCACGCGCTCGCGATCGCCGCGTCGTGGACCGCGAACGACGCGTGCGACACCGTCTGGTGCACCACCGCCCCCGCCGCCGGCGCGCGCGTCGTCGCCCACTGACGAGCCTGCCCGCCGAGGGTGAACCGTGGTTGCGCGAGGTAGAGCCGTGTCCGCCGAGGTAGAGCCGTGGTTCTTGTGCTCGACGGCGTGTGGTCGCCCTGGGTGGTCGGGGTGGGTGGTGGTGCCGCGTCTACCATCCGCGCCGCTCGTTCCTCGCGTCGCTCCCGCCAGGCCCGCCACGACGCGGCACCACCACCCACCCCGCCCGGCGTCGTCTCACCCTGGTCGTCGCTGACCCGGGCGACTACCCGCGGTGTCGGGCTCGCCCGTATGGGACCGGACCGGACCGGACCGGGCCGCCGGTCTACCTCGTGCTACCGGGGATCTACCTCGCGACCACGGCTCTCCCGCTGCGGCTGCGCGGGTCGGGCATCGGGCGGTACGCGGCCGTGGCTAGCGGGTGTGCTCGCGGAGCCAGGCGAGCTGGCGGGCGAAGCGGTAGGCCTGGCCACCTTCGTGCTCGTTGAAGCGGTAGACGTCGATCGCGCGCGCGACGTCCCCGGCGCCCGCGTCCGCGGCCCAGCCGTTGTACGCCGCGTACACGGTGGACGGCGGGCAGACCGGGTCCATGAGCGCCACGGAGAACAGGCCGGGCGCGGTCGCGCGCCGCGCGAGGCTCGCGCCGTCGAGGTAGGAGAGGGTGCGGAAGACGGCGTCCTCGTGCTCGCGATGGACGGCGAGATAGCGCGTGATCTCCGAGTACGGCGGGCGGTCGGTGATCTCGACCGCGCGGCGGTAGTGGGTGAGGAACGGCACGTCGGGCATGGCGGCGACGAGGCCCTCGGTGAGGCCGGCGACGGCGATCGTCAGGCCGCCGCCCTGGCTCACCCCGGTCACGGCGACGCGGGCGGCGTCGATGCCGTCGATCGTGCGGACGGCGTCGACCGCCCGCACGGCGTCGGTGATGACGCGGCGGTAGTAGTGCTCGTGCGGGTCGAGGACGCCGCGCGTCAGGAAGCCGGGTGTGGCCGGGCCTGATCCGACCGGGTCGGGCGTGTCGCCTCCCGCGCCCCAGCCGCTGCCCTGTCCGCGCGTGTCGACGACGAGGTGCGCGTAGCCCGCGCTCGCCCACAGCAGGTGCTCGTGGGGCAGGCCGCGGCCGCCCCCGTATCCCAGGTACTCGACCACGGCGGTGAGCGGTGGGCCGTCCCCGGCGGCCGCCGCGCGCGCGGCTGCGGCGGGCCGCACGAGCCAGGCCTTGACCGGCTGGGCGTCGAAGCCCGGGAACGTGACGTCGTCGACCACGACCGTCTCCAGCCCGGCGTCGACGCGCTCGAGCCGGACGGTCTCGGCGAGGTCGCCGCCGGCCGCGCGTGACCCGGCGAGGGTGCGCGCCCAGAACGCGTCGAGGTCGGCGGGCTCGTCGAGCGCGGGAGCGTAGGTCTCGAGCTCGGCGAGGGGCAGGTCGAAGAGCGGCACGGTGGCGATCCTCCGGAGGGCGCACAAGGGTGATGTCGGACATCGATGTCGGGTCGGGACGACTCTAGCGCCGGCGAGGAGAGCTCCGGGCCACGCTAATAATGCGCATCATCCCTTTGACCCGCGCGGGGCCGGTGCGGCGAGACTGCCACCAGCCGCCGCCGCGCGCGCGGCGCCCGGTCGGCGACGAGGCCGCCGGTGAGGAACCGATGGAGGTCCCCTGTGAGAACCCGAGCACCAGCACCCCGCCGGAGACGCCGCGTCGCGACGGCGGCGGTCGTCGCCCTGGCCGCGATGGTGGCAGCCGGCGCGGTCGCCCCCGCCGTGGCCGCGCCGTCGCCGACAGCCCTCGCCCCGGCGCCGGTGGGCGCGACGGCGGCCGACGCCCCGTCCGCGTCCGACCTCCCGGTCTTCGAGTACCGCGGCGTGATCACCGACAAGGAGTCGATGATCTACAACCCGACGGACGAGTTCATCTTCCCGAGCGTCTTCCACGCGGGCGCCTACCTCGACGACGCTTTGGGGGAGTGGTACCTGTACTACGCCCCGCACGACTCCCCGGGCGGGATCTCGCTCATGTACGCCGACTCGCTCGAGGGCCCGTGGACGGAGTACGCCCACAACCCGATCGTCGCGGACGAGTGGCTGCCGTTCTACGAGCGCGTCTCGCACGTCTCGTCGCCCGACGTCCTGTGGGACGACGCGGCCGACGAGGTGCTGCTGTACTTCCACGGCGAGAACTCGACGACGCGGTGGGCGACGTCGAACGACGGCGTGACGTTCGACGACTCCGGGGTCGCGGTCACCAACGCCGACGGCGGTGCCGGGACCACCGAGACGTCCTACGCGCGCGTCGTCGAGCACCCCGACCCAGCGTCGGGCTACCGCTTCGCGATGACGTACATGCAGAACCGGACCGACAACATCCGGCGCATCAAGGTGGCCGAGTCGGTCGACGGCAAGGCCTGGGACGTGCGGCCCGACCCGCTCGTCGTGCCCGACGCCGCGACCGGCACGAACGTGTCCGGCGGCAACCTGTGGGAGTGGGAGGGCCAGCTCTACGTGGTCTACCACGGCTCCACGGGCATCACGTTCGCCCGCACGCTCGACCCGACGATGACCCAGGTCGGACCGCGGTGGGAGCTCCACAGGGCCAGCGGTGTCGGTGAGGACACCGGCCGGGTGGCCGCGCCCGAGATCGTGACCGACGGCGACGAGACCTACCTCTTCTACGAGTCCGGCGACCGGCTGGGCGCGACGATCGCGTGGGCGCAGCGCGACCCCGACGCCGTCCGGCCGCCCGAGCCCGGCCAGGACCCCGACCCGCTGCGCGAGCAGTGCAGCGGTGCCGCGTCGGACGAGTTCGACGGCACGACGCTCGACCCGGCGCGGTGGTCCGTCGTCCGCGCGGGCACCGCTCGCCACGAGCTCGTGGACGGCGCGCTGCGCGTCCCGACGTACCCGACCGGCGTCGCGGGCGCCTCGCTGCCGCTCCAGGCGGTCCCCGACGGGCCCTGGGAGGTCACGACGGCCGTCTCCGTCTCCCCGACCGAGCGCTTCCAGCAGGGCGGCCTGCTCCTGTACCGCGACGACGCGAACTACGCGAAGCTCGACCTCGTGCACGGCTCGCTCGGCCCGCGCGTCGAGTTCATCTGGCGCCAGAACGGCACCGACCGCAACACGGGGTTCGACTCGGTCGTCCCGCCGGCAGGACTCGGTGAGACCTTCTGGCTGCGCCTCGCGAGCGACGGGAGCGCCGTGCAGGCGTCGGTGTCGGTCGACGGCGTCGAGTTCGCGCCCTGGGGTCGCACCGTGGACGTCGCGGCGCTTGGTGCGACGGGCGTCGGGCCGTTCGCGATGCGCGGCTCCGCGACGCCGCCGGAGATCGTGGCGTCGTTCGACTGGTTCCGGTGGACCCCGACCGCCGAGGAGGCGGCCGCGTGCGACGACGACGTGCCCGCCGTCGAGGTGCAGGCCGTGACGCGCTGCCTCGCGGGCCGCGCGTACGTCGCGGTGACCGCGCGCAACGAGGGGGAGGCCGCGACGACGGTCCGGCTCGTGACGCCGTTCGGCGAGCGCACCGTGGCGGACGTCGAGCCCGGGCGCAGCGCCTACCAGTCCTTCGCGACGCGGGCGACGTCGGTCGAGGCCGGGGAGGCGAGGGTCGACGTCGCCGGGGCCGACGGTGTCCAGCACGGCTCGACCTCGGCGACCTACGACGCGCTGACCTGCGGATAGCGCCGCACGCACGCGCGGCACAGCGGGCCCAGGGATGCACCTCCGAGTGCGTCCCTGGGCCCGTCGTGCATCCTCCGGCAGTCGCCCGCCGGGGCGGCGGTGACCGTCGCGTCGCCGATTATGCGGATCACCGGCGGCGGACAGAGGCGCGGAGTGCCAGCGTTCGCGACGTAATAATGCGTATTACCGCGTTGACCCGCACGCGCCGCTCTGGCGAGACTCCTCGCACGTCATCGACGACGTGATCGAGGAGGATCCATGCCGAGGCACCGCATCACCCAGGCCGACGTCGCCGCCATGGCGGGCGTCAGCCAGGCGACGGTCTCGTTCGTGCTGAACGACAGCACGCCCGCCGGGGTGCGGATCAGCGAGGAGACCCGTCAGCGCGTGCTCGACGCGATCCGCATCACCGGCTACTCGGCGAACCCCGTGGCCCAGCGCCTCGCGGGCGGGCACAACCAGATCCTGGGCGTCTTCACCTACGAGGCGACGTTCCCGCGCGCCGGCCGGGACTTCTACGGCCCGTTCCTGGTCGGCATCGAGCACGCGGCCGAGAAGCTGGGCATCGACATCCTGCTCTTCACGAGCGCCCGCGTCGTCGACGGCCGGCGCCGCCTCACGCGCGACGGGTGGCAGCGCCTCGGGATCGCCGACGGCTGCCTCCTGCTCGGCCAGCACGAGGACCGCGGCGAGCTCCAGCACCTGCTCGACACGAACTACCCGTTCGTCTTCATCGGGAAGCGCGGGAGCGACGGCGGGCGCCTGCCCTACGTCGGCGCCGACTACGTCGCGGCGACGGCGCGCCAGGTCGAGCGTCTCGTCACGCTCGGCCACGAGCGCATCGGCTACGTCGGGCCGCGCGGCACCGACCAGCCGACGCTCGACCGCGTCGACGCCTACCGCGCCACGATGAAGGCGCACGGGCTCACCGTGCGCTTCGTCGAGCTCGACGACGTCCCGGCCACGGCCGCGGAGATCGTCGACCAGCGCCTCACGGCCGTCGTCGTCGCCCCGGAGAACTATCCCGAGGAGCTCGTCGACGAGCTCGAGGGGCGCGGGGTCCGCGTGCCCGACGACGTCTCCTTCCTCCTCCTGGGCCAGCCGCACCACGGGCGTCCGGGCGGGCGCCGGTGGTCCGGGTTCTCGATCCCGCGCGAGGAGATGGGGGCGCGCGCCCTCGTCCTGCTCTCGCGGCTCGTCGCCGAGTCCGGCTCGGGCCGCTCCGACCGCAAGGCCGCGCGCGCCGCCCGGGTCCCCGAGGACGAGCTGCACCAGCTCCTCGAGTGCGTCGACGTCGACGGCGAGACCGTCGCCGCGCCACCGCCCGCGCCACCCCCGGCAGCCGGACCGTCCCTGCAGACCTCAGAGCACCAGAGCACCAGAGAAACGGAACCAGCGTGACCCATCCAGACCTCCAGGCAGACGTCCTCGTCGTCGGCGGCGGGCTCGGCGGCGTCGCCGCCGCGCTCGCGGCCGCGGAGCGGGGCGCCCGCGTCGTCCTCACCGAGGAGCACCCGTGGATCGGCGGGCAGCTCACGTCCCAGGCGGTGCCGCCGGACGAGAGCGCGTGGGTCGAGCGGTTCGGCGTGACCGCGCGCTACCGCGCGCTGCGCGACGGCATCCGCGACGTGTACCGCCGCTCGTACCCGCTGACGGACGCCGCGCGCTCGTGGGACGCCCTCAACCCTGGCGCCGGCTGGGTCTCCAAGCTGTGCCACGAGCCGCGCGTCGCGGTCGGGGTGCTCGAGGAGATGCTCGCCCCGTGGCGGTCCGCGGGCCGCATCCGTCTGCTGGAGCGCGTGCGCCCGACGGCGGCCACCACCGACGGCGACCGCGTCACCTCCGTGACGCTCACCCCGGTCAGCCCGGGCGACGGTACGGGCGCCGACGAGGTCGTGACGGTCCACGCCGCGTTCATCGTCGACGCGACCGAGACGGGCGACCTCCTGCCCCTGACGGGCACGGAGTACGTCACGGGCTTCGAGTCGAACCGTGAGACGGGGGAGCCGAGCGCTCCCGACGAGGCGCAGCCGGACAACGTGCAGGCGCTGAGCGTGTGCTTCGCCGTCGAGCACGTCGACGGCGACCACACGATCGACCGTCCCGAGCGCTACGACTTCTGGAGCACGTACACCCCGGGCCCGTGGAACGGGCGGCGCATGCTGTCGTGGGAGGCGCCGAACCCGCGCACGCTCGCGATGGACGTGCGGTCCTTCACGCCGAACCCGGGCGACGACGCGCGCGCCGTGGACGCCGACCAGTCGAAGAACCCGGGCGACGGCAACCTGTGGACGTTCCGGCGCATCGCGGCGCGCGACCTGTTCGCGCCCGGCCACTACGCGAGCGACCTGTGCCTCGTGAACTGGCCGAGCATCGACTACTTCCTCGCGCCGGTGCTCGACGTGCCGCGCGACGTGGAGGAGGCGCGGATCGCCGACGCCCGGCAGCTCAGCCTCTCGATGCTCTACTGGATGCAGACCGAGGCGCCCCGCCCCGACGGCGGGACGGGGTTCCCCGGACTGCGCCTGCGACCGGACGTCATGGGCTCGGCCGACGGCCTCGCCCAGGCGGCCTACCACCGCGAGTCCCGCCGCCTGCGCGCGGTGACGACGGTGACGGAGAACGACGTCTCGTACGCCGTGCGCGGGGACCGGGGCGCGACGCGCTACGACGACTCGGTCGGCGTCGGCATGTACCGCATCGACCTGCACCCCTCGACCGGCGGCGACACGTACATCGACGTCGCGTCGACCCCGTTCGAGATCCCCCTCGGCGCGCTCCTCCCGCAGCGTGTGACCAACCTGCTCGCGGCCAACAAGAACATCGGCACGACGCACATCACCAACGGCTGCTACCGCCTGCACCCGGTCGAGTGGAACATCGGCGAGGCCGCCGGCCACCTCGCGGCCCACTGCCTCGCGACCGGGCGCACGCCGCACGCCGTCCAGTCCAAGGCCGACCTGCTCGCCGACTACCAGGACGAGCTCGTCCGGGCCGGCGTCGAGCTGCGCTGGCCCGCCGAGGCACACCCCTACTGACGCGGGCCCCGCCCGCACCGACACGGCCACCCTCAGTCCGAAGGAGAACTGATGACCCCCCTGACCCCCCGCCGCGCACCCCGCCCGGCCCGCATCCGACACCGCCTCGTGAGCGCACCCCTGGCCGCAGGCGGCGTCGCGCTCGCCCTCGTCCTCACCGCGTGCTCCGGCGGCGGCGACGACGTCGCCGGCGAGCCGAGCACGCCGAGCGAGCCCGTCGAGCTGCGCATGACCGTCTGGACGGCCGACGAGACGCAGCTCGCGCAGTTCCAGGATATCGCCGACGCGTACGTCGCGGACAACCCCGACCTCGTCTCGGGCGTGACGTTCGAGACGATCCCGTTCGAGGACTACACGACGTCGCTCACGACGCAGCTCGCGGGCGGCAACGCCCCGGACCTCGCGTGGATCCTCGAGAGCTACGCGCCCGAGTTCGTCGCGAGCGGCGCGCTCGTGGACGTCGCCCCGAAGCTCCAGGAGACCGAGGGGTACGAGTACGACGACCTCCTGGACTCCTCGCTCGCGCTGTGGGAGAAGGACGGCGGCCTCTTCGCCTACCCGTTCTCCAACTCGCCGTTCGCGATGTTCGTCAACACCGACCAGGTCGCCGCCGCGGGCCAGCCGAACCCGGCCGACCTCGTCGCTTCCGGGGACTGGACCTACGACCAGGCGCGCGACATCTCGGCGGCCGCCGCCGCGGCGTCGGGCAAGCAGGGCCTCGTGGTGCGCGACTTCGACTTCAAGGTGTGGGAGAACCTGTCGACCGTCTGGGACGGCTGGGACGCGGCGCCGTGGAACGAGGACGGCACACAGTGCACGTTCACCGACCCGGAGATGGTCGACGCGCTCACGTGGATCCACGACGCGACGTTCGTGGACAAGGCGATGCCCGGTCCGGGCACGACGGCCGACTTCTTCGCGGGCGACGCCGCGATGACGATCACGCAGATCAGCCGCGCGTCCGCGCTCGACGACTCGTTCGCGTGGGACGTCGTGCCGCTCCCGGCCGGTCCCGCGGGTCAGCAGAACGTCATCGGCCAGGCGGGCATCGGCGTCTTCGCGGCGGGCGAGCACCCGGACGTCGCCGCCGACTTCCTCGCGTGGTTCACCAACCCGGAGAACGCCGAGACGCTCGCCGCGTACTTCCCGCCGCCGCGCGAGTCGCTCCTGAACGCGGAGACGCTCGGCGCGGCGAACCCGAAGCTCAGCGAGACCCAGCTCCAGGCGGTCGTGGTCGACGGCATCCAGGGCGCGGTGACCAAGCCGTCGCACCGGAACTTCGCGAAGCTGCAGGACACGGTGCGGGCCCAGCTCGACGCGCTGTGGACCGCGGACGCCGACGTCGAGGGCGTGCTCGCCGACACGTGCGCGGCGATCCAGCCCCTGCTCGGGGACTGAGCGTGGCGTCCTCCGCACTCGCACGACGGGACGCGGCCGTGGGGTACACCATGGTCGCGCCCGCCGTGCTCGGCGCGCTCGCGTTCGTCGTCGCACCGCTGGTCGCCGTGGTCTGGTACTCGCTGCACGAGTGGAACGTCCTCGCGAACACGTTCACGTTCGCGGGCGCCGACAACTACGAGCGCATGCTCTCCGACCCCGGCCTGCGCGACTCGCTGCTCGCGAGCCTGTGGTTCTCGGTCGGGCTCGTGGTCCTCAACATCTCGCTCGCCCTGCTGCTCGCGGTGCTGCTCAACCAGAAGCTCCCGGGCACCACGACGTTCCGGACGTTCTTCTTCTCACCGGTGGTCGTGTCGCTCGTCGCGTGGACGATCGTGTGGAGCTTCCTGCTCCAGGCCGACGGCGGGATCAACGGCTTCCTGTCGCTCCTCGGCGTCGAGGGCCCGAACTGGTTGCGGGGCGAGACGACGGCCATGATCTCGGTGATCGTCGTCCAGGTGTTCAAGAACGTCGGCCTCAACATGATCCTGTTCCTCGCGGCGCTGCAGGGCGTCCCGGAGGAGGTCCAGGAGGCCGCGCGCATCGACGGGGCCGGCGCGTGGCGGCGCTTCCGGTCGATCACGCTCCCGCTCATCAGCCCGACCGTGCTGCTCGTCTCGATCCTCACGATCGTCGGCTCGCTCGAGGTGTTCGCGCAGATCGCCGTGCTCACGGGCGGGGGGCCGGGGAACTCGACCACGGTGCTCGTCTACTACCTGTACCAGCAGGCGTTCCGGTTCAACGACTTCGGCTACGCGAGCGCGATCTCCGTCCTGCTGTTCGTCATCGTCCTCGTCCTGACACTCGTGCAGTGGCAGACGCGCAAGAGGTGGGTCTTCCATGAAGTCTGACGTGATGCCCGGCCCGGCCACGCTCCCGGGCGCGGACGGTGACCCGGCCCGGCCCGCGGCGTCGGGCACGGGCGACGGCGCGGACCGCCCACGGCACGCGCCCGCGCGTCGGGACCGGGCCGCGCGGTCCCGGCGCCGGTGGGGACGCTGGGCGCTCGTGGCGCTGCTGGTCGTGCTGAGCGTTCCCTTCGTGTTCCCCACGTGGTGGATGGCGACGTCGAGCCTCAAGCCGATGAGCGAGATCCTCCGCGCCGTGCCGACGCTGTGGCCGCAGGACCCGTCGTTCGCGGCGTACGGGGACGTGTTCCGGCTGCAGCCGTTCGCGCAGCAGTACTGGAACAGCCTCTACATCGCCGCGCTGGTGACCGTCGGGACGATCCTCGTGTCGTCCATGGCCGGGTACGCGTTCGCGCGCATCCGGTTCCCCGGGGCGAACGCGCTGTTCCTGCTCGTGCTCGTGGGGCTGCTCGTGCCGTCGGAGGTGACGATCGTCCCGCTGTTCCGGATGGTCAACTCGCTCGGGCTCATCGACACGCACTGGCCGCTCGTGGTCATCCCGATCCTCGGGGCGCCGAGCGTGCTCGCGACGTTCATCATGCGCCAGTTCTTCCTCGGCCTCCCGGGCGAGCTCGAGGAGGCGGGGCGCATGGACGGCCTCGGGCGCTGGGGGATCTTCTGGCGGATCGCGTTCCCGCTGTCCCGCTCCGCGATCTCGGCCGTCGCGATCTTCACGTTCCTCAAGTCGTGGAACCTGTACCTCGAGCCGATCGTGTACCTGTCCAGCAAGGACCGGTTCACGCTCCCGCAGGCGCTCACGCAGTACGTCGACGCCTACGGCGGTCCCATGTGGAACGTGCAGCTCGCGGCGACGACGCTGACGGTGCTGCCGGTCCTCGCGGTGTTCCTCGTCGCGCAGAAGCAGTTCGTCCAGGGCCTCGCGCACACGGGACTGAAGTAGGAGGGCCCGCCGATCAGCCCTGCTCGGGGTACTCGGTGCGGGTGCGCGACCCTCCGACCGAGACGCTCCCTCCGCCGACCACGGGCAGCGGCGTCCCGGCGGAGAACCCGACACCCTGCTCCTTCACGACCGTACCGCCGGGTGGCGTCGTGATGAGCGAGCTCGGTGGGTTGGGCACGACGTTGCCGCTCGCGTCGTACGTGACCGCGTACACGCCGGGCCCGCCGGCGTCCTTGCTGCCCGGGACGATCCCCGTGCCCTCGATGCCTGCGCCGGCGTCGCCGCGGACGTAGACCGTCGTGGTGCCCGTGTTGTTGTCCACGCGGGTGCCGACCAGGCCCTCGACCTCGACCTCGGCCCTCCCCCCAGCGAGCGGCACGACCGCACCCCCGGCGGACCCGGTCGCGTAGGCGCCCGCCTCGACGATCGTGGCGTCGGGCCTCGGCGGCACGTACGACCCGAGCTCCGGCCCCATGTAGTGCATCGTCTGGCGCTGCTGGTAGGCGAGGAAGGCGTCGACCTCGTCCTGGCTCGCGAAGGTGTACTCGCTCCCGACGTTCAGCACCGCCCCGCCCGAGGCGCCCGCCTGCGCGCCGAGGTTGACGCCGTGCTCGTTCACGTGCCCCTCGACGTAGGGGGTCGGGGTGCCCTCTCCGACTCCCAGGCTGCCCCCGGCGAGCTGGGTGACCCGGAACGTCCCGTCGGAGAGCTCGTCGATGCGGTACTCGAACCCGGCGCTCCCTTCCCCCGGGCCGACCCCGATGCCCTGCTCGTACGTCACGTGCTCCGTCGCGACGATCGTCGGCGGCTCCTGCTGCTCGGTCATCGGCGGCAGGTCGGGCAGGGTGTGATCGCCCGGCAGACCAGGGATCCCGCCGCTACCGCCACCAGCACCGCCGCCACGGCTCCCGCCGCCGTCGACGGCGCTCGCGCTGTCCTGCTGCTCGGCCTGCACGCGGAGCTTCTGCGCGCCGTCGTCGAGCAGGGTCGACGCCGCTCGCAGCGCCGCCTCCATCTCGCCGTGCCACCGTGCCCGCAGCGCCTCGGCGTCCGGACCTGCCCACGGGGTCGACGTGACGGCGGCGCGCAGCGCCGAGGTCGTCGCCTCGAGCCTGGCGGACTCGCCCTGGAACGTGTCGGCGAGCCCGCGCAGCGCGGCGACGTCGGCACCGTAGAAGGACATGGTGAACCTCTGTTGGCAGGGGGGACGGTTGTCACGGTCACCTTTCGTCATGACGCGGCCCGGCGCAAGGGGGAGGAGTCCCCATCGGGCGCGAGGCGCGCGGTCGGGCCTCGCGCACCGGCGCCCCGGACGAGGGCGCCGCCGAGGTCGCTAGGCTCGACGGCGTGGCTCATCTTCTCGGCGCCGACGGCATCTCGCTGACCGTCGGCACCCGCACCCTGCTCGACGACGTCTCTCTCGGCCTCGACGACGGCGACCGCGTCGGCATCGTCGGCCCCAACGGCGCCGGCAAGTCGACGCTCCTGCGCCTCCTCGCGGGCACGCAGCAGCCCGACGGCGGCCGCGTCACCCGGGTGGGCGGGCTGCGGGTGGGGCTGCTCGACCAGCGCGACGACGTCGGCACCGGCGCGACGATCCGCGACCTCGTGCACGGCGACGCCGCGACGCACGCGTGGGCGTCGGACGCGAGCATCCGCACCGTGCACGCCGGCCTGCTGGCCGACCTCGACCTCGACGCCCCCGCGGACACCCTGTCGGGCGGGCAGCGGCGCCGCGTCGCGCTCGCGGCCCTCCTCGTCGCCGACCACGACGTGCTGTTCCTCGACGAGCCGACCAACCACCTCGACGTCGAGGGCGTCGCGTGGCTCGCCGCCCACCTGGGCGACCGGTTCGCGCGCCCGGGCGCCCGGGGCGCGCTCGTCGTGGTGACCCACGACCGCTGGTTCCTCGACGCCGTCTGCTCGCGCATGTGGGAGGTGCGCGGCGACGGCTCCGGTGCGGTCGAGGGGTACGAGGGCGGCTACGCCGCCTACGTGCTCGCGCGCGCCGAGCGCCAGCGGACCGCCGCCGTCGCCGCGGAGAAGCGCGACAACCTGCTGCGCAAGGAGCTCGCGTGGCTGCGCCGCGGGGCACCCGCCCGCACGTCCAAGCCCAAGTTCCGGCTCGACGCCGCCGCCGCGCTCATCGCCGACGTCCCGCCGCCGCGCGACACGCTCGAGCTCACGCGCACCGCGACCAAGCGGCTCGGCAAGGACGTGCTCGACCTCGAGGACGTGACGGTCGCCGTCCCCGTGCGCGGCGCGGCCGGTGCGGACGTGGCCAGGCGCGTGCTGCTCGACGACGTCACGTGGCGCCTCGGGCCCGGCGACCGGTACGGCGTCGTCGGGGTCAACGGCGCCGGGAAGACGACGCTCCTCGCGCTCCTCGCCGGGCGGCGCGAGCCCGACTCCGGGCGGGTCAAGCGCGGCAAGACCGTCCACGTCGCCGAGCTGTCGCAGGACGTCGGCGAGCTCGACGACATCGCCGGGTCGCGCGTCATCCAGGTGATCGAGGACGAGAAGCGGTCCGTCGTCGTGGACGGCAAGGAGCTCACGGCCTCGCAGCTCGTCGAGCGGCTCGGGTTCACGCGCGAGCGGTCCCAGACCCTCGTGCGCGACCTCTCGGGCGGCGAGCGCCGCCGCCTGCAGCTCCTGCGGCTGCTCGTCGCCGAGCCCAACGTGCTGCTGCTCGACGAGCCGACGAACGACCTCGACACCGACACGCTCGCCGCGCTCGAGGACCTGCTCGACGGCTGGCCGGGGACGCTGGTCGTCGTCTCGCACGACCGCTACCTGCTGGAGCGCGTCGCGGACCGCCAGGTCGCGCTGCTCGGAGACGGTCAGGTGCGCGACCTGCCGGGCGGCGTCGAGCAGTACCTCGACCTGCGGCGCGCGGCGCTCGCGGGCGCCGGGGCGTCGTCGAGCGGCTTCGCGCCCGCGTCGGGGGCCGACGGCGGCGCGGACAGCGAATCGGTCGTGGCCGGTCCGAGCGCGGCCGAGGTGCGTGTGGCGAAGAAGGAGATCAACCGCATCGAGCGCAGGCTGTCGAAGATCGCCGAGGCGGAGGGTCGCCTGCACGAGAAGATCGCCGCGAACGCGACGGACTTCGCCGCGGTCGCCGAGCTCGACGCCGAGCTGCGCACGCTCGCGGCCGAGAAGGACGAGCTCGAGGCGGCGTGGCTCGAGGCGGCGGAGGTCGCGGGCTGACGAACCCGCGCGAGCGAGCGGTCCAGCGGGCCGGTCAGCGGCGCAGGAAGCCCATGCGGTCGTCGGGGTCCACGCGCTCGAGGATCGCGCCCGCGATGGCGTCGAGCTGCTCGACCTGCTCGGGGGTCAGCGCGTCGATCACGTGGTCCCGGACGGTGGCGACGTGGCCCGGCGCCGTCGCGACGACCTTGGCCCACCCGGCGTCGGTGAGGTGCGCGTTGGTGGCGCGCCGGTCCTCGGGGCACGGGACGCGCTCGACGAGCCCGCGCTTCTCGAGCCGGGCCACGACGTGGGAGAGGCGGGGGAGCGTCGCGTTGGTGGCGCCCGCGAGGTCGGTCATGCGCAGCGTGCGGTCGCGGGCCTCGGAGAGCATGGCGAGCACGTAGTACTCGAAGTGGCTGAGGTCGGCGTCGCGCCGGAGCTGGGTGTCCAGGACGCCCGGTAGCAGCTCCACGACCGCCACGAGCCGCTTCCACGCGTCGAGCTGCTGGTCGTCGAGCCAGCGGGGTTCTGTCGTCATCGGGCCTCCTCCGGTGTGACCATCGTAATAGTTGACGCTACAAGTTTAGCGTCGTAGGGTGATGGTTGTAGCAACAACTAACAGCCGACCGGGCGGCCGGCGCAGGAAGGGAAGCCACCATGAGCAGCATCACCATCATCGGCGCGGGCAACATGGGCACCGCGATCGCCGGGCTCGCGCTCGCCGCGGGCAGCGAGGTGCAGGTCCTCACGCGCGAGGCGACCGACCTCGATCCTCGTGTCTCGGCCGGGACCGTCGGCGACGAGCTCAAGGGCGACGTCGTCGTCCTCGCCCTCCCGTACGGGGCCGTGGCGGAAGTCGTCGACCTCTACGGCGACCGCCTCGACGGCAAGGTCGTCGTCGACATCACCAACCCGCTCGACTTCGCGACCTTCGACGCCCTCGTCGTGCCCGACGGCTCGTCGGCTGCGGCGCAGATCCAGCAGCGCGTGCCCGGCGCGCGCGTGCTCAAGGCGTTCAACACGAACTTCGCCGCGACCCTCGCCTCCGGGCAGGTCGGTCCGCTCCCGACGACGGTCCTCGTCGCGGGCGACGACGCGGACGCCAAGGCCGCGCTCGCCGGCGCGGTGTCCGGAGTGCGCGTCGTCGACGCCGGCTCGCTGAAGCGCGCGCACGAGCTCGAGGCGCTCGGCTTCCTCCAGCTCACCCTCGCCGCGGGGGAGAAGACGTCCTGGACGACAGGCTTCGCGCTCGCCGAGTGAGCCCACGCGCCGAGATAGCGACGCACCGCCGAGATAGCGACCCCCCGGCGTCCGGGAGTCGCTATCTCGGTGGTGCGTCGCTATCTCGGGGTCACGTGCGGCCTCCGGGATCAGTGGCCAGACCTCTCCGCCGCCGCCCGGGCCGCCTCGCGTTCCGCCTTCTCCGCCTCGCGCAGCGCCTTCTCGAGCTCGCGCACCTTCTTCTGCGCCTCGCGGACGCGGCGCTCGGCGTCGCGCCGCTTGAGCGTCGCCTTCTTCACCTTCGGGTCCTTGACGTGCACGGCGATCTCCACCGGGGCGACGGCGTCGCGCGGGTCGGCCCCGGCGTCGCCGGCCGGGGCCGGCAGGTCGTCGGGCGCCGGGGTGCGGCGCCCCGCGCCCGGGGCTCCGGCCGCCCGGGCGTCCACGTAGACCGTGATCCCGTCGAGCACGCGCTCGAGGCCCCAGGCGGTGTCGTCGATCGTGCCCTCCTGGGCGTACGTCCCCGCCTCCACGAGCGGGCGCAGGTAGGGGAAGCGCACCTCGTCGACGAGGTCGCGCAGCGCGCCGCCCCAGCCGCCGCCCAGGACGGTCTCGTCGCCCCCGCCCGCGGTGACCGCACGGGCGAGGTCGCTCTGCAGGCGGGCGGCGTTCCGCGCGTAGCCGCTCACGAGGAGGATGACCGACATCTTCTCCTCGTCGTCGAGCGGCGTGGAGCGCAGGGCGCGCAGCGCGCTGTCCGCCCCACGCAGGTTGTTCGGCGTGAGGGGCGCGCCGGTCACCGGGATGTCGAGGAACCACGGGTGGGACGCGAACACCGCCATGGTGAACTGCGCCCACTCGCGCAGCTCCGCGCGCCAGTCCGCGGGCTCGTGCGCGGGCGGGTACTCGACGTCGAGCGCCGCCTCCTGCATGAGCAGCAGCAGGTCGTCCTTGCTCGTCACGTACCGGTAGAGCGACATGGTCGTGAAGCCGAGGCTCTGGGCGACCTTCGCCATGGAGACCGCGGCCAGCCCGTCCGCGTCGGCGATCTCCATGGCGGTCTCGACGATCCGCTCGATGCTCAGCTCGCGCTTGGGCGCGCGCTCGGGCCGTTCGGCGACGCCCCACGCGAGCGCGAGCCGGGGCGGGAGGTCGGGTGCGTCCGTCATGGGTTCATCCTCCCCGACCGGCGCCGGTCCCGGCGGACCGTCGCCGACCAGGCCCTCTTCGCGGCCGAGCAGGTGGTCGTGGCGCGTCCGGTCGGCAGGACGCGCCAGGACCACCTGCTCGGCCGAGGTGGGGGTTGGGGTGGGTGTCAGCGGGCCGTGCGGCGGCGGTAGAGGAACGAGCCGGCGGCGCAGCTCACGACCAGGAATCCCGCGAGCCACGCGATCGCCGTGAGGACCGTCGTCGCGTCGGGCGATCCCGCGAGGAGGCCGCGGAACGTCTCGATGATCGGCGTGAACGGCTGGTTCTCGGCGAAGCCGTGCAGCCACGAGGGCATCGTGTCGATCGGGACGAAGCCCGAGCTGAGGTAGGGCACGAACAGGAAGAGGAAGTTCACCGACTGCGACGCCTCGACGCTCAGGACCAGCCCGAGCGCGACGCTCAGCCAGGTGAACGTGAGCACCGCGACCACGGCGAACGCGACGAGGCCCACCCAGTCGCCGAGCCCGGCGTCGGGCCGGAACCCCAGCGCGAGCGCGACGGCCACGACGACGACCGCGGACGCGAGGTTGCGCACCACGCTCGCCACGACGTGCCCCCACAGCGCGGACGGCCCGAAGATCGGCAGCGTCTTGAACCGGTCGATCGTGCCCGACGTCATGTCCTGCGCGACCCCCACGGCGGCCGTCGCCGAGCCGAACCCGAGGCACATGACGAGCACGCCCGGGACGACGTAGTCGATGTAGTCGTCCCCGCCGATCGCGCCGCCGAAGATGACGACGAACACGAGCATGATCATCACGGGCAGCACGAACGCCGTGATGAGCCCGTCGACGCTGCGGAGCTGGCGGCGCGTCTCGCGCGCGACCATCGTGCGCACGTCCCGCGCGGCGGTGGCCGGGGTCTGTCGCGCGCGCGACGGCGTGGCGCGGCGGGGGCGGTCCAGGGTGGTCGCGGTCGTGGCGCTCATCGGGCGCCCTCCTTCCGGGTCAGGGCGAGGAAGACGTCGTCGAGCGTGGGCTTGACGACGCTGACCCCGACGACGGCGAGGTCGTGGGAGTCGGCCGCGGCGAGCACGTCGCGGATGGTGCGGACCGGGTCGTCGCTCGGTGCGGTGAGGGAGAGGTCCTTCTCGTCCGTGGTCGTGCGGGCCAGGCCCAGTGCCGGCGCGAGCCCGACGGCGGCCGCGAGGCTCGCGGGGTCGTCGAACGCGACGCGCACGTGGTCGCCCGCGACGAGCGCCTTGAGCTCGGCGGCCGTGCCGCGCGCGGCGACGCGGCCGTCGTGCAGGACGGCGATCGTGTCGGCGAGGCGGTCGGCCTCCTCGAGGTACTGGGTCGTGAGCAGGACCGTCGTGCCGTCGGTCGCGAGGCTCCGCACGACGTCCCAGAGCTGGGCGCGCGAGGCGGGGTCGAGGCCCGTCGTCGGCTCGTCGAGGACGAGGACCGCCGGGTCGGCGACGAGGCTGATCGCGAGGTCGAGGCGGCGGCGCATGCCGCCCGAGTACGTCCCGACGCGGCGGTCGGCGGCGTCCGTCAGGTCGAAGCGCGCGAGGAGCGCGTCCGCCCGCGGGCGTACCGCGCGGCGCGGGAGGTGCGCGAGCTCGCCCATCATGACGAGGTTCTCGCGGCCCGTCTGGAACTCGTCCACCGACGCGTACTGGCCCGTGAGCGCGATGGTCTCGCGCACCCGCGCCGCGTCGTGGACGACGTCGGCGCCCGCGACGCGGGCCGTGCCGCCGTCGGGCCGGACGAGGGTCGTGAGGATGTTGACGG
Organism: Cellulosimicrobium sp. NPDC055967; assembly: GCF_042269845.1. Lineage (NCBI taxonomy): Bacteria > Bacillati > Actinomycetota > Actinomycetes > Micrococcales > Promicromonosporaceae > Cellulosimicrobium > Cellulosimicrobium sp. NPDC055967. The sequence goes on from NZ_JBHJYJ010000012.1 coordinate 56,509, forward strand.
TCGTGGTCTTGCCGGCGCCGTTGGGCCCGAGCAGCGCGAAGATCTCGCCGCGGCGCACGGTCAGGTCGACGCCGCGCAGCACGGCGTGGTCGCCGTAGGACTTCTCGAGCCCCTGCACGGCGATCATCGGTTCGGTCATCGCCTTCTCCTTCTCGGTCGGACGTGCTGGCCGGTGTGCGGCGCACACTGGCGTGTATGGCATAAACAATGTGTACACCATAAACACGCGTCGACGCGCGGGTCAAGGGCGTAGTGCCTGCCGAGGGAGCGAGCGCGAGGTAGAGCTCTGGTCTCCCGAGGTAGAGCCCTGGTCGCGCGGGGTAGGGACGTGGGGGCTAGCTCGCGCGATCGCGGGGGGAGCTCGTGAGGACGAGGCCGATCCCCGTCATGACCACGAGCGCACCGAGCACGACGGCGACCGGCGTCGTCCAGGTCCCCGTCGCGGTCTGCAGGGCGCCGGCGAGCGTCGGGGCCACGGCGGCGAGGCAGTAGCCGACCGACTGCACCGTCGCCGACGCCTGTCGACCGCGGCGGACCGTCGGGAAGCGCTGCGCGACGAGCGTGAAGACGACGACGAAGTTCGCGGCCTGCGCGATCCCGGCCATCGACGCCCACACCGCCCACAGTCCCGGCGCGACGAGCAGGCCCAGGGGCAGCGTCAGCCACAGCACCGCGATCACGGCGAAGCTCTGCCGCAGCGACCATCGCCGCACGGCGAGCGGCACGGCGAGCCCCCCGACGATCGCGAACCCCTGGAACAGCGACGCCGCCCCGCCCGACGCCGCGCGCGGGATCCCCGCCAGGTCCTCCAGGATGAGCGGCAGCCACGCCGTGAGCGCGTAGAAGCTCGACGACTGGAGCGCGAACATCGCGCACAGCCACCACGTGAACGGCGTCGCGAGGACGTGGCGCTCGCGGGCGGCGGCGGGGTCGGTGCCGGTGACGCCCTCCGCCGCTGCGGTGGCGAGGTCGCCGGGGTCGGGGGCGGCGTCGTCGTCCGGCCCGCCCGCGTCGGCCCGTGCGCGCCCCGCTCCGTCGGCGGGCGCCGTCGTGCCCGACGGCGTCCCGCTCGCCCGGTCGGTCGCCGCCCCTCCCGGCCGGCTCGGCTCGCGCGGGACCGCCCGCAGCCACCACACGAGCGCGACCACCGCGAGGACCGACCAGGACGCGAGCGCCCAGCGCCACCCGACGGCGTCGGCCAGGGGCGCGGTGAGCGCCGTCGTCGCGACGGTCCCCACGTTGATCGCCGCCGTGTACAGGCCCGTCACCGTCGCGACGTGGCCCGGGAAGTCGCGCTGCGCGATCATCGGGACGGCCAGGTTCGCCGTCGTGATGCCGAGCCCCAGGAGCACCGTCCCGGCGAACGTGCCCGCGGCGCCGAGGACGGCGACGTCGGCCGAGCGCAGCAGGGTGCCGGCGAGGATCAGCGCCAGGGCGACGGCGATCGCCGTCCGCAGCGACGACCGCCCCAGGAGCCCGGCGACCGCGGGCGTCGCCACGGCGAAGCAGAGCACGGGGATGCCCGTGAGCAGGCCCGCGGCCGCCGCGGTGAGGTGCAGGTCCACCGCGACGTCCGCGACGACCGGCGGAAGCGCCGTGAGCGGCGCGCGCAGGTTGACCGCGACCAGCAATACCGCGACGAGCAGCACGCCGTCGATCCCGCCGCGGAACGTGGTCGGGCGGGGCGGCCGGGACGGCGGCATCGGGCGGTGACCTCCGGGTGCGGGCACGTGCGACGCCGCGCGGCCCGGTCAGCCGGGTCGTCGGTCAGTCGTCGAACTGTCCTACGACTGTACGCAGGAGGGCCGCGAGCGCAGGGCGGCCGCCGGGCTCCAGCGCGTCGAGGATGCGAGCCTCCACCGCGAGCAGGTCGGTCATCGCCGTGTCGACGCGCTCCAGGCCCTCGGGCGTGAGCTCCACGAGCACGCCGCGACGGTCGTCGGGGGACCGGCGGCGCAGCACGAGCCCGCGCTCCTCGAGCCGGTCGATGCGGTTCGTCATGGTCCCGCTGGTCACGAGCGTCTGCGTCACCAGCGCCCCGGGCGACAGGCGGTACGGCTCGCCGGCCCGCCGCAGCGCGGACAGGACGTCGAACTCCCAGGTCTCCAGGTGCCCGCGCGCGAACGCCGTGCGGCGCGCGCGGTCGAGGTGCCGGGCAAGGCGGTCGACGCGCGAGAAGACGGTGAGCGGCTCGACGTCGAGGTCCGGGCGCTCGCGCTGCCACGCCGCGACGATGCGGTCGACCTCGTCCTCGTGCTGCTGCTCCATGACGCGAGGGTACTCGATGTGTCTCGACATCAAGACTCTTGACGCCCGCCGCACATCGGGCCGAGAGACAACCCCGGTCGCCCGAGGGAGACCCCTGGTCGGCCGAGGGCGAGCCCTGGCCGACCGAGGGAGAACCCTGGTGGGTCGAGGTAGAACCGCGGGTTGTCGGCCGCGGTTCGTCGCCGTGACCGACAACCGCGGGCAGTCGCCCGAGTGAGGGGAGACCAGAGCGAGACACCGTGGGGCGGGGTGGGTGGTGGTGCCGCGTCGTGGCGGGCCTGGCGGGAGCCGCGAGGAACGAGCGGCGGATGGTAGACGCGGCACCACCACCCACCCCGACCACCCAGGCCAGCCACACGCCGTCGAGCACAACAACCACGGCTCTATCTCGCGCGACCACGCCTCTACCTCGCGCGACCACGGCTCTATCTCGCGCGACCAGGGCTCTACCTCGCCGCGGTCCCGGGTCAGGTGGTGCGGAGGGCGTCCTTGAGCTTGACACGGGCACCGGTGCGCAGGACCGCGTTGGAGTAGATCTTCGCGGCGAGCCACACGAGCACCGGGATGACGGCGAGCGAGAGGCCGAGGGCGAGGAGCGCCTCCCAGGTCTCGGCGCTGCCGAGGGCGATGCGCACGGGCATGAGGAGCGGCGAGCACAGCGGGACGAACGACAGCCACACGACGAGCGGGTTGTCCGGGGCCCACGGCGCGACGGAGATGCCGACGACGTACGGCACGATCATGAGGAACGTGACCGGGGTCGTGACCGCGCCGACGTCCTCCTGGCGCGAGACGAGCGCGCCGAGGCCGGCCATGAGGAGCGCGTAGCTGACGAACCCGACGACGAACCACACGAGCGCCCAGGCGGCCGCGGTGCCGAGGTCGATCGTCGACGTGTCGACGAGGCCGAGGCCGAGCGCGGTCCCGACGCCCGCGAGCACGACGAGCGCGACCTGCCCGAGGCCGACGAGGCCGATGCCGAGCACCTTGCCCGCCATGAGCTGCCAGGGCCGGACGGTCGAGAGCAGGAGCTCGACCACGCGGCTCGTCTTCTCCTCGACGACGCCCTGCGCGATGAGCTGGCCGCTGATCATGATGGCCATGAAGAGCAGGACGCCGGTGACGAGGCCGGTGACGTAGCGGGTCGGGTCGAACTCGCTGGGCTCCCCGATGGTGCGCACGGTCGGCGCGGCGGTCGCGACGTCGCCCGCGACCTGGGCGGGGTCGCCGCCGAGGCTCGCGACGGCGTCGGACAGCGCGGTCTGCTGGGCGAGGGTCGTGAAGACGGCGGTGAGGCCGGGGGAGAGCTCGGTGTCCACGACGACGGTGGGCGAGTCGGCGGACCCGGTGACGAGGGCGTCGAGGTCGCCGTCGCGCACCTGGGCCTCGCCCGCGGCGTCGTCGGCGACGTCGACGGTCTCGACCTCGGTGCCGAGCGTGCTTCCCGTGGCCTCGACGGACTCGGCGAGCGCCGCGGTCTGTGGCGTGACGCCGACGCGCTCGGCGGTCGGGCCGGACGAGCTCGCGAGGTTCAGCACCACCCCGCCGAGCACGACCGCGCCGACGAGGACCACGGTGAGCCAGACGAACGACTTCGAGCGGAGCCGCGTCGTGATCTCGCGGCCCGCGACGAGGCGGATCGCGCCCCAGGACGTCAACGAGGTCCCCGTGCTCATGCCCCCACCTCCACGGTCTCGGCGGCCGTCCCGGCCGGCTTCTCCTCGGCGCTCACGACGTCGCGGTACAGCTCGGTGAGCGACGGCCGGACGAGCGAGAACTCGTGCACCGGCCCGGCGGCGAGCGCCGCGCGCAGCACGGCCTGCTCGCGCCCGCTCGGCCCGTCGACGGCGGTCCGGTCGCCCGCGGCCCCGTCGCGGTGCGTGAGCTCGACGACGGTGCGCGACCGCTCCAGGCTGACGGCCCGCGCGTCGGGCACGGCGCCGATCCACGTCGCCCCCGGTGGCCCGTCCACGACCCACCTCTCGGTCTCGGTCCGGCGGAGCTCGTCGATCGTGCCGACCTCGACCATCGCGCCGTCCTTGATGATCCCGACGCGGTCGCACAGGCGTTCCACGAGGTCGAGCTGGTGGGAGGAGAAGACGACGGGGACGCCCGCGTCGGCGCGGGCGCGCAGCACGTTGCTCATGACGTCGACGGCCACGGGGTCGAGCCCGCTGAACGGCTCGTCGAGCACGAGCAGCTCGGGGTCGTGCGTGAGCGCGGCGGCGAGCTGGACGCGCTGCTGGTTGCCGAGCGAGAGCTTCTGCACCTCGTCGCCGCGCCGGGCGTCGACGCCGAGCGTCGTGGTCCAGCGCTCCATCGCGTCCTTCGCGTCTGCGGCGGACAGCCCGTGCAGCCGGGCGAGGTAGACGAGCTGCTCGCCGACCTTCATGCGCGGGTAGAGCCCGCGTTCCTCGGGCATGTAGCCGATGCACCGCCGCGCGGCGAGGTCGATCGGCCGCCCGTCCCAGCGCACCTCGCCCCCGTCGGCGGCGAGCACGCCGAGGATGATGCGCATGGTCGTGGTCTTGCCGGCGCCGTTGGAGCCGACGAAGCCGAAGATCTCCCCGGCACGCACGTCGAACGACGTCCCGCGCAGGGCGCGCACGTCGCCGTAGGTCTTGGTCAGCGAGTCGATCTCGAGTGTCGCCATGTGCCCCAGACAACCACGCGGCCACGCGCACGGCACGGGACAGATGTCACGTCCTGCCCCCTCCCGACGGACCGGGCGGGTCCTTCCGAGGCCGGGGGTCGTGACCCCGGCCGAGGGCTCAGCCCCGGTGCTCGTCGCGCACGGGGGGCAGCGGGGTGCGCGCGGCCCGCACGGTGAGGCGGAGCATCGCGGCGGTCGCCTGGTCGACGTCGGCGACGTCGTCGCGCCGGACGGCGTCGAGCGCGGCCCAGAGGAGCTCGCGCGCGATCGCGGCCTCCCGCTCGTCGAGACGTGCGGAGACGGACTCGACGGCGCTCATCGCGACGAGGACGCGCATGCCCGCCGACGTCGGGGGCGCGACGCGCACGCGCCGGATCTCGACGGCGTCGCGCAGGGCCCGGCGCTCGACGCGCGAGAGCCGGGGTCCGGCCACGCGCAGGAGGACCCGCGTGAGGAGCGCGGCCGTGACGCCGAGGAGCGCGGCGACGAGGACGAGGACGGCAGGCGCCAGGGCGTGCCCGACGAGGAGCGCGGCGATCGCGGTCGCGGCGCCCGCGACGAGACCCAGGCGCACGCCGTCGACGGACGCGTACCACTCGGCGTGCCGCCGCACCCGGTCGAGCTCGCGGGGCGTCAGGCCGGGGACCAGCACGTCGGTGCGCTGGACGATGCGGTCCGGCGCCCCGGCGACGGCCCCGTGGAGGCAGCGCGCGGTCGTCCAGGTCGAGTATCCCCAGACCGTGGGACGGATCTCGTCCCGGTGGTCCTCGTGCGTGCGGTCGGTGGACCGGTCGTGCCCGTGCATGAAGTGCCCCGCTTCGTCGGTCTCGTGCTTCCGCAAGGAGAGACGGGTACGCCCGGGCGCCATGACGCGGATTCGGAGAAGTTTCCCCGGACGACCCGTGGACGGACGCGTCAGGACTTCGTCGTGATGAGGTGCGGGCGCTTCTCCATGTCCGCGAGGCCGTTCCACGCGAGGTTGACGAGGTGCGCCGCGACCTCGGTCTTCTTGGGCGAGCGCACGTCGAGCCAGTACTGCCCGGTGAGGGCGACCATGCCGACGAGCATCTGCGCGTAGATGGGCGCGACCTTGGGGTCCAGCCCGCGCGTCTTGAACTGGTGGGCGAGCAGGTGCTCGACCTGCGTCGCGACGTCGCCGATGAGGCTGGAGAACGTGCCGGTGGCCTGGGCGACGGGGGAGTCGCGCACGAGGATGCGGAACCCGTCCTCGGACGCCTCGATGTAGGACAGGAGCGCGAGCGCGGTGCGCTCGAGGAGCACCTTGGGGTGGCCGCCCTCGTCGAGCGCGCCGGAGAGCGCCGCCGTGAGCGCCTGGACCTCCCGGTCCACGACGACCGCGTAGATACCCTCCTTGCCCCCGAAGTGCTCGTACACGACCGGCTTGGACACCTCGGCGCGCGCCGCGATCTCCTCGACGCTCGTCCCCTCGAACCCCTTCTCGGCGAAGAGACCGCGGCTCACGGCGAGCAGCTGCTCGCGCCGCTGGCTCGCGGTCATGCGGGATCGGGGGGTGCGTCTGGACTCGGCCACGGGGTCCATCATGCCGTGCACCCGCCGCCGTGCCCCGCGTGCGCGCCCCGCCCGTGTGGCGCACGCGACTGCCGCGGTGGGCGAGGACCAGGGTGCGGACCGGACGAGACGGGCGCGACCGGCGTCGGGCACAGGGACCGACCTGGCAGACTGTTCCCGGACCCAGCCCGCCCGCCGTGGCCCGGGAGACGTACCGGAGCACGGCGAGGGGCAGGTGACGGGCAGAGGCGTCGCCGGGTCCGGTCCGCCTTGGTGTAATCGGCAGCACAAGGGTTTTTGGTGCCCTTGGTCCAGGTTCGAGTCCTGGGGGCGGAGCTCGTGCCACCGATCCCGAGGGGAACACCCATGGAAGCTCAGCAGGGAACCGACCCCACCGTCGCCCCCGCTGCCGTGATCGTCCTCGCCGCCGGCGAGGGCACGCGGATGAAGTCGTCCACCCCCAAGATGCTGCACACGCTCGCGGGCCGCAGCCTGCTCGGGCACGTGCTCGTCGCGGCACGCTCGCTCGACCCGGCGCTGCTCGCCGTCGTCGTGCGGCACGGGCGCGACCGCGTCGCCGAGCACGCCGTCTCGGTCGACCCGGACGCGGTGGTCGTGGACCAGGACGAGATCCCCGGGACCGGGCGCGCCGTGCAGTGCGCGCTCGCCGCGCTCGACGCGAAGGCCCACGCGCAGGCGCTCCTGCACGGCCTGCCCGACGGCGAGGAGGGGCGCGGCCTGGGCGACGGGCTCGAGGGCCCCGTGGTCGTGACCGCGGGCGACACCCCCCTGCTCGACGGCGGCACGCTCGCCCAGCTCCTCGCCGCGCACGTGGTCGACGGCAACGCGGTGACGATGCTGACGACGGAGCTCGAGGACGCGACGGGCTACGGGCGCGTCGTGCGCGACGGCTCGGGCGACGTGCAGCGGATCGTCGAGCACAAGGACGCGTCGGCCGACGAGCGCGCGATCCGCGAGGTCAACGCGTCGATCTACGTGTTCGACGCCGCGGTCCTGCGCCGCGGCCTGGGCACGCTCGGGCGCGACAACGCCCAGGGCGAGGTCTACCTGACGGACGTCGTCGCGGCGGCGCGCGCCGAGGGCGGCACGGTCCGGGCGCTCGTCTCCGCGGACCCGACGATCGTCGAGGGCGTCAACGACCGCGTGCAGCTCGCGACGCTGCGCGCGGAGCTCAACCGCCGGATCCTCGAGGACTGGATGCGCGAGGGCGTGACCGTCGTCGACCCGGCGACGACGTGGGTCGACGTCGACGTCGAGCTCGCGCGCGACGTGACCCTGCTCCCCGGCACGCAGCTCCACGGGGCGACGGTCGTCGCCGAGGGCGCGACGATCGGCCCGGACACGACGCTCACCGACACCGAGGTCGGCGCGGGCGCGACGGTGACCCGGACGCACGGCAGCCTCGCGGTCCTGGGGGCCGGGACGTCCGTCGGCCCGTTCGCCTACCTGCGGCCCGGCACCGTGCTCGGCGCCCAGGGCAAGATCGGCACGTTCGTCGAGACGAAGAACGCGGAGATCGGCGAGGGTTCCAAGATCCCGCACCTGTCCTACGTGGGGGACGCGACGATCGGCGAGCACACGAACATCGGCGCCGCGTCGGTCACCGTCAACTACGACGGCGTCCACAAGCACCGCACGGTGATCGGCTCGCACGCGCGCACGGGCGCGGACAACATGTTCGTCGCCCCGGTGTCCGTCGGCGACGGCGCCTACACCGCCGCCGGCTCGGTCATCCGCCGCGACGTGCCCGCGGGCGCGCTCGGGGTGAGCGGCGGGCAGCAGCGCAACATCGAGGGCTGGGTCGAGCGCCGCCGCCCCGGCACCCCGGCGGCCGACGCCGCGGCCGCCGCGCGCGCGAGCGACCCCGAGGCGCCGCCGCTCGGTGCCCAGGCCCAGGCCCAGCTCGCGGACCAGAGCGCGGCGGCGACGGCCGAGCGCCCGACCCCGCCGCCGCCCGGACCCGAGCTCGAGCACACGCTCGAGGCGCTGCGTGGCGGTCGTCCCGCGACCACGGCAGACTGACCGCGTCCGGCCCCGCTCTCCTCAGACCCACCCCGCACCCGGAAACACCACCGAAGGAACCCACTGGTATGAGCAGCACGATCGCCGGCAACGGGGAGAAGTCCCTCGTCCTCGCCTCGGGGCGCGCGCACCCCGAGCTGGCCAACGACGTCGCGCGGGAGCTGGGCATCGACCTGCTGCCCACGACCGCGTACGACTTCGCGAACGGCGAGATCTACGTCCGGTTCGGCGAGTCGGTGCGCGGCGCCGACGTCTTCATCCTGCAGAGCCACACTGCGCCGATCAACCAGTGGATCATGGAGCAGCTGCTCATGGTCGACGCGGCCAAGCGTGCCTCGGCCCGCACCATCACGGTCGTCCAGCCGTTCTACGGCTACGCCCGGCAGGACAAGAAGCACCGCGGCCGCGAGCCGATCTCGGCCCGCCTCATGTCCGACCTGTTCACCGCCGCGGGCGCCGACCGCCTCATGAGCGTCGACCTGCACGCCGCGCAGACGCAGGGCTTCTTCGACGGCCCGGTCGACCACCTGTGGGCGATGCCGATCCTCACGGACTACGTGCGCACGCGCGTCGACACGTCGAACGTCACGGTCGTCTCCCCGGACGCGGGCCGCATCCGCGTCGCCGAGCAGTGGGCCGCGAAGCTCGGCGGCGGGCCGCTCGCGTTCGTGCACAAGACGCGCGACGTGACGCGCCCGAACCAGGCCGTCGCCAACCGCGTCGTCGGCGACGTCGAGGGCCGTGACTGCGTGCTCGTCGACGACCTCATCGACACCGGCGGCACCATCGCCGAGGCGGTGCGCGTGATCCTCGCCGCGGGGGCGCGCTCGGTGATCGTGGCCGCGACGCACGGCGTGCTGTCCGACCCGGCGGCGCAGCGCCTGTCCGAGTGCGGGGCGAGCGAGGTCGTCATCACGGACACGCTGCCCATCGCTGCGGACAAGCAGTTCCCGCAGCTCACCGTGCTCTCCATCGCGCCGCTCGTCGCGCGCGCCATCCGCGAGGTGTTCGACGACGGGTCGGTCACCTCGCTCTTCGACGGCAACAGCTGACAGGAGGGGTCGTGGGCGGCTCGGGAGTGACGACCACCGGTCAGGGGGCAGTGACGGCGGCGCCGGACGTCGCCGTCGTCGAGCTGGGCGCGGAGTCGAGCGCCCCCGGTGTCCAGGAGGCCCTCGACCGGGCGAACGCCGGGCTGGCCGCGGCGCGCGACGCGCTCGTCGGGGCGGGCGTCGCGCCCGCGGACGTGCGCACGTCCCAGACGTCCACGTGGACCGAGCAGCGCGACGACGGCCCGCGCACGACGGCGCGGCTCACCCTGCGCGCGACCGTGCGCGACGTCGCGGCGTGCGGCGAGATCGTCCGCGCCGCCCTCGACGCCGCGGGGCCCGTCGCGCGCCTCGACTCGACGAGCCTCGCCGTGGGCGACCCCGGCCCGCTCGCCGTCGCGGCGCGCGACGCCGCGTTCGCCGACGCCCGCGCGCGCGCCGAGCAGTACGCGCGGCTCGCGGGCCGGTCGCTCGGCCCGGTCGTGGAGGTCCGCGAGGACGTCGGCGGGCCCGGCCCGGTGCCGCGCCTGATGGCGGCCAAGGCCGCGAGCGACGCGCTCGTCGTCGAGCCCGGCACCCAGGAGGTCCGCGCGAGCGTCACCGTGCGCTGGGAGCTCGCGGACTGACCCGACTTCATCCTTGTCGGCGCGCCCGCGATGGAGAACCCTGGGACTGTCCGGCACGACGCGAGCGCCCAGGGAGTGACGATGAGCACCGAACCAGGCCCCGCGCTCGACGAGTACCGGTGGATCGACGGTCGACTGCTGCAGTGGGACGGCACGGGCTGGGTCGTCCCGCTGGGAGGGGCCGGCCCCGACCAGCAGCCTGCCGACGAGATGCCTCCTCAGGACGACCTCGCCGCGCCCTGGGAGGACTGACGTGCCGCGAGGACCCGAGCCGAGCGTCCTGCCGTCGGGCCCGCAGCCGGTCGAGACGGCGCTGACCGTCGCCCGCATCGCCTCGTACGACGCCTCCACCGCCCGGCTGCGCGACGTCGCGAAGTGGTTCGCGACGTCGACGGTCGCCCTGACCGCCTTCCTCGCCGCGGCGTTCCCCGTCGCCGGGATCGTGTCGGAGCGGGGAGCCGTGACGTGGACCGCGCTCGCGTGGGGCGCGGGCGCCCTGGTGGCGCTCGGGACCGTGGTCGCGCTCGCGAGCCGGGTGCTCGCGCCGCGCGTGGTGACCGTCGAGGCGATCGCGACCCAGCTCGAGTTCACGGGACTGCGGGACGAGGTCGCGCGCGAGCCCACGACGTTCCTCGGCCTGTGGGCGAGCGACGTCCCGGGCCTCGTCGAGCGTCGCCGCCGGGCGGTCGCTGACCAGAGGAACGTCATGGCCCAGCTCGCGGACCCCGCGCTGGCACCGGACCTCCGCACGGCGTTCCAGGATCGGCGCCGCGTCGTCGAACGCGACCTGACGATCCTCGGCTGGGTCTCCTACCGGCTCGAGGGCGCCGGTCTGTACGCCGTGACCTGGCGACGCTTCACGACGTTGAGGGTGTGGAGCGCCGTCGCCGCGGCGATCGCGGCGATCTGCCTCGTCGGTCTCGTGGTGTCGTCGCACGACGACTCCGCGGAGCGGTACCGCGGCGCCACCGTCACGCTGGCGTTCCTCGAGGACCTCGCCCCCGCCCCGACGCAGCTGCTGGGCGCGACCTGTCCGGACGTGGTGACGGGCGAGCTGGTGTCGTCCGGCGCCGAGCCACCCTGGACCGTCCGCATCACCCAGGAGGGGTGCGACGCCGCGACGCTCCACGTGGGGCCGGACCAGGCCGTCCTGGTGATCCACGACGGCTGAGGCCCGCGACGGCCTCGCGGGCCGATGACATTCGGCACGTCTCCGCGGGCACGGCGGCGCCTACCGTGGAGGCATGCTCATCCTCGAGGACTACCTGCTGCTCACGCTCGACGACGTGACCGGGAAGGCCGTCGTCGACGCGTCGTACCGCGAGCAGGTCGCCGCCGGGGCGCTCCTCGTAGAGCTCGCGCTCCTGGGCAGGGCCGACCTCGCGGGCGACGGCGACGGCGGCAGGATCGGGCGCATCGTCGTGCGGGACGCGTCCCCCACCGGCAACACGCTGCTCGACGAGGCGCTGACCGTGGTGCGGTCGCGCGAGGGGTCCACGCCCAAGGGGCTCGTGGCGCCGCTCGCGAAACTCCGGCCGGCGTCGCGCGCGATCGCGTCGCTCGCCGAGCGCGGCGTCCTGCGACGCGAGGAGGGCCGCGTGCTCGGGATCTTCCCGACCACGCGCTGGCCCGCGGCGGACACGCGCCACGAGGAGGGCGTGCGGGCCGGGCTCTGGCGCGTCCTGGTCGACGGCGGCGCGCCGGACCTGCGGACGGCCGCCCTGGTCGCGATCCTCGCCGCGACCGGGCAGGCGGGCCGGGTGCTCGCGGCGGGCGGTGATCGAGGCACGCCGGCAGTCGTGGACGGCGGGACCGACCTGTCCGGGTCGCGCCGCCGCGCCGTCGACGCGCGCGCGAAGGAGATCGCGCGGCAGAGCTGGGCGAGCGAGGCGGTGCGCGCCTACGTCGAGGAGGTCACCGCGGCGATCCTCGTCGGCGCCACGGTCGCGGCGACGGCAGCGGCGACGAACTGACGAGCGCGGCTCGCTCCCGGATTGCCGTGGTGTCAGGGGCGACCCAGCGCGCGGTACGTCCAGCCCGCGTCGCGCCAGACCGCCGGGTCGAGCGCGTTGCGCCCGTCCAGGACGCGCCGGTGCGCGACGTGCTCGCCCAGCGCGCGGGGGTCGAGGTCGCGGTACTCGCGCCACTCCGTGAGCAGCACGACGACGTCGGCCTCCTGCGCCGCCTCCTCGACGGTCGCCGCGAACTTGAGCTCCGGCGCGGTGCGTCGTGCGTTCTCCGTCGCGCGGGGGTCCGTGACGACGACGTGCGCGCCCTGGAGGTGCATCTGCATCGCGACGTTGAGCGCGGGGGAGTCCCGCGTGTCGTCGCTGTCGGGCTTGAAGGCGGCGCCGAGGACCGCGACGTTGCGGCCCACGATCGAGCCGCCGCACACCTCGCGTGCAAGGTCGACCATCCGAACGCGCCGGCGCATGTTGATGGAGTCGACCTCCCGCAGGAACGACAGGGCCTGGTCGACGCCCAGCTCGCCCGCGCGGGCCATGAACGCGCGGATGTCCTTGGGCAGGCAGCCGCCCCCGAACCCGAGCCCGGCGTTGAGGAAGCTGCGCCCGATGCGGGCGTCGTGCCCGATCGCGTCCGCGAGGACCGTGACGTCGCCCCCGGTGGCCTCGCACAGCTCGGCCATCGCGTTGATGAAGGAGATCTTCGTCGCGAGGAACGAGTTCGCGGCGACCTTGACGAGCTCGGCCGTCGCGAAGTCGGTGACGACCTTCGGCGTCCCGTCCGCGAGGACGCTCGCGTAGACCTCGTCGAGGACGCTCTCGGAGGTGCCGTCGTCCTCCGGCTGGACGCCGTACACGAGGCGGTCCGGGTGGAGCGTGTCCTGGACGGCGTGGCCCTCGCGGAGGAACTCCGGGTTCCACACGAGGCGCGCCCCGGGCTGGGCCTCGCGGACGCGCGCGGCGAGCCGCGCGGCGGTCCCCACCGGCACGGTGGACTTGCCGACCACGAGGTCGCCGGGGGACAGGTGCGGCAGGAGGGACTCGACCGCGGCGTCGACGTAGCGCAGGTCCGCCGCGTACTCGCCCGGCCGCTGCGGCGTACCGACGCACACGAAGTGCACCCGTGCCCCGGCCGCGCGCGACACGTCCGTCGTGAAGGTCAGGCGACCGCTCCCGACCTCCTGCTCGAGGAGACGGGGAAGGCCCGGCTCGAAGAACGGCGCCTGGCCCGCGGTGAGCGCCGTGACCTTGTCGGCGTCGACGTCGACGCCGACGACGTCGTGGCCGAGGGACGCCATGCTCGCGGCGTGCACGGCGCCGAGGTACCCGCAACCGACCACCGAGATGCGCATCGAGGACCTCCGTGGGTGACGGTCTGGGTGTCGGCCCACGCTACTCCGCCCGAGCCGCCCGGCGGCCGGGTCGCGTGGGTGAAATGACGGACAGGAGGCCCCAACCGGTCACGCGGGACGCCCTCGGCGGGTGAACTTCCGGGCAGGAGGTCGCCCTCCGGGCTCCCCGAGTGGTTCGATTCGCCTGAGGGTGCATGCAGGGGGCGGCGGTCACGCGGTGTCGCCGCAGTCTCGACGAGCACGCGAGAAGCAGGACGCACCACATGCCGCACAGCACACAGGAGCCTCGACCGTCAGGGGTCACGCGTCGGCGATGGTTCGTCGCGACCGCCGCCGCGGTGGCGGGTGCGCTCGCGCTCGTGGGCATCGGGGCGGCGTTCCCCGGAGTTCCCGGCGGTGCCGGGACCTCGCAGCTCACCGACGTCGTCGGCGACAGCGAGGCCGAGAGCGTCGCGATCGGCGGTTCCGTCGGCCAGGAGGTCGCGGCGAACTTCGCCCCCGACCAGTCCGGCCCCGAGGGACCGGACGCGTCCGCCTCGTCGATGTGGTGGCGGTGGACGGCCCCGACGAGCGGCCCCATCACGTTCTCGACCCACGGCAGCGAGCTCGACACCGTGCTCACGGTCTACCCGAGCACGGCGACGAGCGCCCCCGTCGCGACGAACGACGACGAGGGTGACGTCCGGACCTCGTCGGTGACGTTCGACGCGACCGAGGGCGAGGAGTACCTCGTCGAGGTCTCCGCCAAGTCGCCCGACCCCGGGCTGCTGACCCTGTCGTGGCAGCCGCCCGCACCGGCAGCCGCGGCGCTCCCGGAGGAGCCCGCCGCGGCGGCGGTCACGTCCACCGGCATCCCCCTCACGGGGAACACGGGCGAGAAGCCCCAGTCGAAGCTCTGGTCCGCGGGCGGCACGTGGTGGGCGGTGCTCGCCTCGGCCAGCACGTCGCCCGCAGGCACGTGGGTCTGGCGGTACGACGCGGTCCCCAAGACGTGGACGAACGTCACGCGCATCTCCGAACGCACGGACGTGCGCGCGGACGTCAAGGCCGTCGGCGACGTCGCGCACGTGCTGCTCCACGGGCCGACCACGACCCTCGTCTCGATCCAGCGGGACCCGCAGTCGAACACGTACGTCCCGTGGACCGCGCGCGCCGGCGCGACGGCGGTCTCGCTGCCCGGCAGCGAGACCGCGACCATCGACATCGACTCGACCGGCCGCATGTGGGTCGCCTGGGACACGGCGAGCCAGGTCCAGGTGCGCTGGAGCGACGCCCCCTACTCGTCGTTTTCGGCTCCGGTCACGGTCGCGTCGGGGATCACGGACGACGACATCGCCGTCGTCACCGCGATGCCGGGTAACAAGGTCGGCGTGCTGTGGTCCAACCAGAACACCGAGAGATTCGGCTTCCGGACGCACGCCGACGGCGCGTCCCCCTCGACCTGGACGGCCGACGAGGTCCCCGCGGCGGGGTCCGCGCTCCCGGTCGGCGGCGGCATGGCGGACGACCACCTCAACGTCGCGGTCTCGGACGACGGCACCTTCTACGCGGCCGTCAAGACGTCCTACAACTCCGCGGACCGCACCGTCATCGGTCTCCTGGTCCGTCACCCGGACGGCACCTGGGACCCGTTGCGCGAGGTCGACCGGGTCGGCACGCGCGGCATCGTCCTCGTCGACGACGTCACGGACCGGCTCCGCGTCGTGTACACGCGCAGCACCAACCTCGACGACATCCTCGTGAAGGAGACCTCTCGGATCTCTCCTGACTTCTCCGGGGCGGCGGAGACGGTGCTCGACGGCTCCTGGAACAACGCGACCGCGACGAAGTCGAACGTCCCCGGCGAGGTCCTGGTGATGGCCGCCTCCGCCACGACGGCGCGTGCGGCGCGCCTCGCCTGGACGCCGGCCGGTGCCCCGACGGCGCAGGACTCGACCGTCGCGACGACGGTGGGCGGCACGGTCACCGGGAAGCTCGGCGCGCAGGCGACGACCGACGACCCCCTCACGTTCCAGGTCGTCACGCCGCCGACCGCGGGCACCCTGACGGCGATGGATCCCGCCACGGGTGCGTTCACCTACCGCGCCGGGGCCGCGAGCGGGCTCGACTCGTTCACGTTCCGCGTGGGCAGCGGCGGGCTGTGGTCGGCTCCTGCCACCGTGGGCGTGCGCGTGTCCTCCGCGGACGGCCTGGTCGGCGCGTGGAACCTCGACGAGGGCCAGGGGCTCGTGACCGCCGACTCCTCCGGGTGGGGCAACGGCGGGACGCTCGTCGGCGGGTCGTCGTGGGTCCCGGGGGTCTCCGGGTCCGCCGTGCGCTCGGACGGCGCGACGGGTCTGGTCCGTGTCCCGGACTCCGCCGCACTCGACGTGAGCACCGGGCTCACGGTCGCTGCGTGGGTGCGACCGGAGCAGGCCGCGACCCAGTACGTGGTGAAGAAGGCCACCAACGACGCCGCGGACGGGTTCGAGCTGGCGCTCGCGAGCAACGGCAAGCCCTTCCTGCGTCTCAACGAGGACAGCTCGGGCGACACGTACCGGGTCAACGCGACGTCCTCGTACCCCACGAACGGCACCTGGGTGCACCTCGTCGGGTCGTACGACGGGACGCGCATGCGGATCTACGTCAACGGCGTGGAGCAGGCCTCGAAGGCCGGCCCGGCGAGCATCGGCACGAACGCGTCACCGTTGGGCATCGGCGCAGAGGGCAACGGCTACCGGCCCGTCAAGGGTGCGGTAGACGGCGTCCGTCTCTACGACCGTGCGCTCTCGGCCGCCGAGGTGACGACGCTGTTCCAGGGTGGGTCCACGACGCCCGCGCCGGCACCCGTCGCGCAGGACGTCGCCGTGAAGACGACGCTCGGCCAGCCGGTCTCCGGCACGCTGACGGCCACGGTGCCCCAGGGCGCGACGCCGCAGTTCCAGGTGGTCACCCCGCCGACGCGCGGGACGGTCGCGCTGACGAGCACGTCGGCCGGCACGTTCACCTACACGCCGGGAGCCTCCGCTGGTGCGGACTCCTTCACGTTCCGGGTCGGTGCCGGTGGGCAGTGGTCGGCACCGGCGACGGTCCGCGTGGCGGTGGCCTCCCCGGACGGGCTCGTGGGAGCGTGGGAGCTCGACGAGGGTCAGGGGCTCGCGACCGCGGACGTGTCGGGCTGGGCGAACGGCGGCTCCCTCGTCGGTGCGGCCACGTGGGTCCCCGGGCGGAGCGGGTCCGCGGTGCGGTCCGACGGCGTGACCGGCTACGTCCGCGTACCCGACGCCTCGACGCTCGACCTCACGACGCGGATGACGGTGGCCGCGTGGGTACGGCCAGAACAGCTCGCGACGCAGTACGTGGTGAAGAAGGCCGCGCAGGGGACGACCGACGGCTACGAGCTCGGTCTCGCGAGCGGGGGCAAGCCCTTCCTGCGGCTCAACCACGCATCGTCGGGGGACACGTACCGGGTCGACGCCACCTCCACGTACCCGACGGACGGCACCTGGGTGCACCTCGTCGGGACGTACGACGGGACGCGCATGCGGATCTACGTGAACGGCGTCGAGCAGGCCTCGAAGGCCGGTCCGGCGAGCATCGGGACGAGCACGCTCCCGCTGGGCATCGGGGCCGAGTCCAACGGCACCCGGGCCACCAAGGGCGCCGTGGACTCCGTGCGCCTGTACGACCGCGCCCTCACCGGGGCCGAGGTCGCGGCGCTCTACTCCGGTGCGAGCAGCTCCGTGCCCGCCCCGGAACCGACGCCGGACCCCACGCCGACTCCGGACCCCACGCCGACGCCCGACCCGACTCCGGACCCGACGCCGACGCCCGACCCCACGCCGACTCCGGACCCGACGCCGACGCCCGACCCGACGCCGGATCCCACACCGGTTCCGGACCCGACGCCGACGCCCGACCCGACGCCGACCCCTGACCCGACGCCCGACCCCGGACCGACGGTCCCGGCGGGGGCCGTCGGGGTGTGGGGGTTCGACGAGGGGCAGGGGACCACGGCGGCGGACGGCTCGACCAACGGCGCGACGGCGTCGATGCGCTCGGGCGCGACGTGGGCGACGGGCCTCAGCGGCACCGCGCTCGGGCTGGACGGCGTCGACGACTTCGCGCGCGTCGACGACCGGCCCTCCCTCGACCTCGCCGGCCCGATGACGGTCTCGGCCTGGGTGCGTCCCGAGCAGAAGGCGACGCAGTACGTCCTCAAGAAGGCCGCGCAGGGTGCGACGGATGGGTACGAGCTGGGTCTCGCGAACGGCGGGACGGCGTTCCTCCGGTTCAACCACGCGTCGTCCGGGGACACCTACCGCGTCGACACCACGACGCCCTACCCGACGGACGGCACCTGGGTGCACCTCGTGGGCACCTTCGACGGCACGCGGATGAGGATCTACGTGAACGGCGTCGAGCAGGCGTCGAAGGCCGGACCGGCCGCCGTCGGCACCAACGCGCTCCGTCTGGGCATCGGCGCCGAGTCGGACGGGACCCGTCCGATGAAGGGCCGCATCGACGGCGTGCGGCTCTACGACCGTGCCCTGAGCGCCGCGGAGGTGGCGCAGCTCTACGCCGCGCCCGGGAAGTAGCGGAAGCCCCGAGTCTCGGCTCCGCCTCGGCTCCGTCGCGGGTTTCGCGGGGGAGCCGAGCCCGGGTACAGTAGTCAGGTTGCCTCGGCGAGGGACGTCTGACGGCCGGCAGCGCTGGACCGGTGATCACACCGGCGGCGCGGGACCGCGAGTGTCAGCCAGACCTGTTGGATCTCCGTTATCGACTGGGCGGTCGTCCTCCTGCGCGCCCGTCACACGTCCCGCGCCGACGCAGCCGCCCGTCCGGGTGGCCCTCTCAACCGTCCGGACAGCCGACCGCTCCCCACTGGTGGCCGGCCCGCAACGTTCTTCCAGGAGTGATCCACGTGTCTGAGATCAAGCTCGCCGCCGAGGCCCGTACCGAGTTCGGCAAGGGTGCCGCCCGCCGCGTCCGCCGCGCCGGCAAGATCCCCGCGGTCCTCTACGGCCACGGCACCGACCCGCTGCACGTGACCCTGCCGGGGCACGAGACGATGATGGCGCTCAAGCACTCGAACGCGCTGTTCTCGATCGAGCTCGACGGCAAGGCCCAGCTCGCGATCGCCAAGGACGTCCAGCGCGAGCCGGTCCGCAACGTCATCGAGCACGTCGACCTGCTCATCGTGAAGAAGGGCGAGAAGGTCGAGGTCGAGGTGCCGGTGCACGTCGTGGGCGAGTCGGTCCCCGGCACGATCCACCTGCTCGAGCAGCTCACCCTCGTGGTCGAGGCGGACGCGACGCGCCTGCCCGACTCGATCGAGGTCTCCGTCGAGGGCCTCGAGGCCGGCTCGGTCGTGTACGCGGGCGACGTCGCGCTGCCGGAGGGCGTCACCCTCGTGACGGACGCCTCGGCCGACGTCCTCATCGTCAGCGAGCCCAAGGTCGAGGCCTCCGAGGACGAGGCCGCCGAGGCCGCCGCTCCTGCCGAGGCTGCCGCGGAGTGATCCTCCCCGTCGTCGGCTGACGCCACGACGACCCGCGTCGGACGCCCGGTACCGTGACGGTGCCGGGCGTCCGTGCGCCCGCACACCGCACCACCACCAGCCGTACCCCCCGCCGGCGCGCAGCCCGAGCCGGGACCCGGACGAAGGACGAGGGACGACATGACCGACCAGCCGTGGCTCGTCGTCGGGCTCGGCAACCCCGGGCCGACGTACGCGGGCAACCGCCACAACCTGGGCCACATGGTCCTCGACGTCCTCGCAGGGCGCGCCGCCGCGCGGTTCGCGCGGCACCCGCGGGCGCAGGCCGCCGTCGCCGAGGCCCGCATCGGCATGCTGCCCGGCGGGCGGCCCGGGCCGCGCGTCGTCCTGGCCAAGCCCACGACGTACATGAACGTCTCCGGCGGCCCCGTGTCCGGGCTCGCGAAGTACTACGGGATCGACCCGGACCACGTCGTCGTGGTCCACGACGAGGTCGACATCCCGTTCGGCGCCGTGAAGCTGAAGATCGGCGGCGGCGAGGGCGGGCACAACGGCCTGCGCGACATCAGCAAGGCCCTGGGCACCAAGGACTACGTGCGCGTGCGCGGGGGCGTCGGCCGTCCCCCGGGCCGCCAGGACACCGCCGACTTCGTGCTCAAGGACTTCAAGGGCGCCGAGGCCAAGGAGCTGCCGTTCCTGCTCGACGACGCGGCGGACGCCGTCGAGATGCTGCTCACCGACGGCCTGCTCGCCGCGCAGGGGAAGTTCCACACCAAGGCGTAGGGCGTGTCGAACGCACCGTGACGCCCGTTTTCACCCGGGTGAGGTCCCTTCGTCCCCCTCTCCGGGCGGCCCCTCCGACCTAGGCTGGTTGCCTGCGTTCGCGAGGGAGGACCGATGACCCACGGTGTCGCGCTCGCGCACGACTACGCGACCCAGCGTGGCGGCGCGGAGCGGGTCGCGCTGCTGCTCGCGGGCGCGTTCCCCGGCTCGCCCATGTACACGACGCTGTACGACCCGGTCGGCACGTTCCCCGAGTTCGGCTCGCTCGACCTGCGCACGTCCGCGCTCGACCGGGCCGCGCTGCTGCGCCGGAACCACCGGGTCGCGCTCCCGTTCCTCGCGCCCGCCGTCGACCGTCAGCGCGTCGAGGCCGACGTCCTGCTCGCGTCGTCCACCGGGTGGGCGCACGGCTACCGCGGGGCGCGGCGCACGGTCGTCTACTGCCACGCCCCGGCGCGGTGGCTGTACCAGCGCGACCGGTACCTCGGGCCGTCCGAGGGCTCCGCCGCGCACCGTGCCCGACGCCGTGCCGCAGCCACCGCGCTCGGCCTCCTCTCCCCGGGGCTGCGCCGGTGGGACGGCGCCGCCGCGCGGCGTGCGGACGTCTACCTCGCCAACTCGACCGTGACGCAGCGCGCGATCCGCGACGCCTACGGGATCGAGGCGGAGGTGCTCGCACCGCCGCCCGCGATGCTCCCCGACGGGGAGGAGCGCGCCCTGCCGGGCGTGGAGCCCGGCTTCCTCCTGTGCGTGGCGCGCCTGCTGCCGTACAAGAACGTCGACGTCGTCGTCGAGGCGGCGCTCGCGACGGGCCGTACGCTCGTCGTCGTCGGGGACGGTCCCGACCGCGCGCGCCTGGAGGCGCAGGCGGCACGCGGGGGCGGCCGGGTGCACCTGCTCGGCCGCGTCGACGACGCGACGCTGCGCTGGGTCTACCGGAACGCGTCGGCGCTCGTCGCGGCGTCGTACGAGGACTACGGGCTCTCGCCGCTGGAGGCCGGGGCGTTCGGCCGGCCGAGCGTCGTGCTGCGTGACGGCGGCTACCTCGACACCGTCGTGGACGGCGTCAACGGCGTGTTCTTCGACGCGCCGCGGCCCGACCTCGTGGCCGAGGCCGTCGAGGTGGCGACGGGGCGCACGTGGGATGATGACGCAGTCATGGCGCACGTCGCGACGTTCGGCCGTGAGCGGTTCGTCGCGCGGTTGCGGAGCGTCGTGGCCCAGCAGCAGGACCACACCGTCGGCGCGGGCCGACCCGGTGGGGGGAGATCGCAGGGATGACCATCAGGGAGTTCGTCCGTACCGTCTGGGCGGGCAAGTACTACGTCCTCGCGGCGGTCCTCGTCGTCGTGGCCGGAGCGCTGTTCTACCTCGACCGTCAGGAGACGATGTACCGCGCGACCGCGACGGTCCAGCTCTACGGCGTGCAGAGCGCGCAGGGCGGGGAGTCGCTCGTCGAGGTGACGGTGGCGACCGACGCCGACGACGTCACCGCGCCCGAGGTAGCGGAGGCGGCCGCGACGGCGCTCGGCGCACCCGGGTCGGCGGACGAGCTCGCGGACCTGGTCTCCGCCCACGTGGACGGTGAGAGCAGCACGGTCAGCATCGACGCCACGACCCCGGACGAGGCGTGGTCCGTCGACGTGGCGAACGCCTTCGCCGATGCCTACGCCGAACAGCTCGTCGTGCTGCAGTCGGCTCAGGTCGAGGAGATCGAGGCCCGCCGTCAGGCGCTCGCCGAGCAGCTGGTCGGTGTCCGTACGCGCCTGCAGGCCGACACCGGCGATCCGCTGGCCTCGGCCGAGCAGGACATCATCGTCGACGACTACTCCGCGCTCACGGTGCAGATCAACTCGCTGCGGGGCATCACGGTGCCGGGAGAGGTCGTCGCACCAGCGACCGGCGCCGAGCCGCTCGGGCTCTCCCGTGCGACGGTGCTCGCGCTCGCCGCGCTCGTTGGCCTGGTCGCAGGGATCGGCCTGGCGTTCGCTCGGCGTGGCCTCGACGTCCGCGTGCGCACGGCGGCGGAGTCGACACGGCTCACCGAGACGCCGGTGCTTGCCGAGCTCTACGGCACGCGGCCCGCGGAGAAGGAGTTCGTGCACACGCACGCGCTTCCCGTCGCGAGCAAGGTCGCGACGCCCTTCACCGAGTCGATCCGCGAGCTGCGCACCGCCGTGCAGGTGTCCACCGCAGGCATGAAGCACGCGGTCGTCGTCGTCACGGCGGCCGACCCGTCGGCGCCCCGCTCGTTCATCACGGCCAACCTCGCGGCATCGTTCGCGCTGAGCGGCCGACGCACGGTGGCGCTGTCCGGCGACCTGCGGCGCCCGCAGCTCGACCGCATGCTCCCGGCTCCCGACGACTGGGACGGGCAGGACCAGGAGCTGCGCCCGACCGCGGTGCCGAACCTCCGGGTCATGCCGGTGCCCGAGGAGGAGATGGACCCGGCGGACTTCCTCGCGACGGAGCGCGCGCGGGGTCTCGTCCGGAGCCTGCGCGACCACGCGGAGGTGGTCGTGGTCGACGCGCCCCCCGTCCTGGCGGCGGCCGACGCGACGATCCTCGGTGGCTACGCGAACGGCGTCGTGCTCATCGCGTCGGCCGGGCGCACTGACCGCGCTGTGCTCGCCGAGGCGACGGAGCGGCTGCGCGTCAGCAACGTCCCGCTGCTCGGCATCGCGCTGACCGGGGTCACGGGCGACCGGCGGATGCTCTACGCGTCCACGTACGGCGACGACACGGAGCAGGAGACCAGGCAGGGTGGCGCCCAGGCACCGGCGCCCTCCGTCGTTCCCGCCGCGACAGAGCGGCCCGCGACCGGGCGGTCAGACGCCCCCGCAGAGCCGTCCGGGCAGGCGGGCTCCGGTCGGCCGGATGGCGAGCCCGTCGCGGACGACTCCGGGCGCTCCGTCGGAACGCGACGTGCCTCGGTCGCCGCGGCGGCGGTCGCGGTCGACGACGCGGTGGGGCGCCCCACGCCACCCACAGTGCCCGCCCGCGGCGCGCCGGCGGCCGACGGTGCGGCGGCGCCCACCGCTGCGCGGGGTCCGGGCAAGCGGCACGCCGTGCTCGCCCCGGCGTGGAGCAAGGTCGAGCCGGCGACCCCGGACGAGTCCGGCGACGAGACCGCACCGGACGAGCGCAAGCGTCCCTTCCGGTGGTGACCTCCCCGGGCGGTCCGCCGCTCCGGGTCCTCGTCCTCGACCACACCGCGGAGCTCGGCGGCGCCGAGCTCGCGCTCGTGCGCACCTGCGCGGCGCTCGGGCCCGAGGTCGACGTCCGGGCGCTGCTCTTCGCCGACGGTCCCCTGCGCGCGCGCCTCGAGGAGCTCGGCGTGCGGGTCGACGTCGTGCCGCTCGCGCCGTCCGTGGCGACCGCCGACCGCGAGCGTGCGGGGCGGCTGTCCGTCGCGGCGCTCGGGGGCGCCCTGCGCACGGTCCCCTTCCTCTGGCGGCTCGCGCGGCGCGTGCGGGCGCTGCGGCCCGACGTCGTGCACACGACGTCGCTCAAGGCAGACCTCCTGGGGATCGTGCCGGCGGCGCTCGCGCGCCGGCCGCTCGTGTGGCACGTCCACGACCGTATCGCCCCCGACTACCTGCCCGGGCCGCTCGTCCGGGTCGTGCGGGCCCTGGCGCGCCGGGTCCCGGCGGCCGTGGTCGCGAACTCCCGCGCGACGGCGGCCACGCTCCCCGTCACGACGGCGGTCGCGTACCCGGGGTTCGCCCCGGAGCAGGTGGCGGGCGCCGAGGGCGCGCTCGCGGCCCGCGCCGAGGTGCCGGAGCCCGTGGTGGACATGGTCGGCCGGCTCAGCCCGACCAAGGGCCAGCTCGAGATGGTGCGCGCGCTGCGCACGGTCGTGGACGCCGTGCCGGCGGCGCGGCTGCGGGTCGTCGGGGAGCCCGCGTTCGGGGCCGAGGACTACGCGGCGCAGGTCCGGGCCGAGGTGACCCGGCTCGGGCTCGACGACCACGTCGACCTCGTCGGGTTCGTGCCCGACCCCCGCGCGGAGCTCGACCGGGCGGCGGTGTGCGTGCACGCGTCGCCGGTGCCGGAGCCGTTCGGGCAGGTCGTCGTCGAGGCGATGGTGCGCGGCGTCCCCGTCGTCGCGACGCGGGCGGGCGGCGTCGAGGAGATCCTCGACGACCCCGAGACGGGGCCGGGGGCGCTCGGCCTCCTCGTGCCGCCCGGCGACGTTGACGCGCTCGCCGCCGCGGTGCTCGACGTGCTGCACGACCCCGCCGCGGCCCGCGAGCGCGCGCTCCGGGCGCGCGCGTCGGCACTGCGCAGGTTCCCCGTGGAGCGCACGGCGCGCGTGCTCACGGACGTCTGGACGTCCGCGCCCGGACGAGGGCGGCGCGCATGAGCGCGGCCTGACCGCGCCAGGTCGGGACGTCGGGCGGGTCGCCGGAGAGCTCGCCGGTCCGCGGGGGCGTCGCGCCGACGAGCGCGGCCAGCACCGCCGCGGGGAAGTCGTCGCCGACGGCGACACGTGCTCCTGGCTCGTCCCGGAACCCCGCCACCGGCGTCGACACGACGGGCCGCTCCACGGCCCGGTACTCGTAGAGCTTGATGGGGTCCAGGCTGTCGGTGAACGCGTCGACGACGTGCGGGACGAGCAGGACGTCGGCGTGGCGCAGGTAGGCCGGCACCGTGGTCCAGGGACGCGGCCCGAGGAGCACGACCCCGGCGCGCGCGAGGTCCGCGTGCTCGGCGGCGGACAGGTCCACCACCGGCCCGACGAGCACCACCCGGGCGTGCCCGTCGAGCGCGCGGGCGGTGGCGAGCAGGAGCGGCACGTCGAACCGGTCGGGGTGCACGGTCCCGACGTAGAGCGCGACCCGGCCCGCCGGGAGGTCGGCCGGGCGGGCGAACGCGCGGCGGTAGCGGTCGAGGTCGACCCCGTTCGTCAGGAGCGTCACGTCGCGGGCCGCTCCCTTGCGGGCGACCAGCCCGGTGGAGCACACCGTGACCTCGGCGCACCGGTCCAGCAGCGTCGCCTCGTCCTCGACGAGGCGCGCGTGCTCGGCGGGGGAGCGGTCGGCGGCCAGCCAGTCGTCGGTGACGTCGTAGAGCGCGGGCCAGCCCGTGCGCCGCACGACGGCGGCGCCGGACGGGTCGTTGACCCACAGCACCGGGCGGCGCAGGCCGGCGCGGGCCACGGCACGCTCGACCGACCGCGCGAGCCGGACGTCCACGCGCGGGTCGACCTTGCGGGGGAGCCACTTGGTCGGCTCGTGGAGGAGCACGCGGCCGGGGGCGATCCCGTCCACGGCGGGCGCGGCGCGCAGACCGCGGCCGGGGCGCGGGACGCCGCGCCGACTGAGCCGGTGCAGCGGGTCGGACGCCGGCTCGACGAACAGCACCCGGGCCGTCGGGTCGGTGCGGCACAGCTCCGCGACGAGGTACTGGTTGCGGCGCCACACGTCGTCCCAGCGTTCGAGCGACAGGACGACGACGTCGCCCGCGCCCGCACCGCCCGCGGCGGCCGTCACGCGAGCACCGCGCGGTAGACGGCGTCCGTCCCGGCGACCTGGGCCGCCGGCGTGAAGCGCTCGCGCTGGACGGCGCGACCGGCCGCGGCGCAGGCGTCGCGGCGCGCGGGGTCGGCCGCGAGGGCGGCCAGGGCCCGGCCGGCGGCGCCCGGGTCGAGCGCCGGGTAGAGGGTGAGCGGGTCGATCCCGTCGAGCGTCTCGCGGTGCCCGCCCGCCGCGGAGGCGATGACGGGCAGGCCGCTCGCCATCGCCTCGAGGACGCTCAGCCCCAGCCCCTCCACGGGGCACGGCGCGACGAGCAGGCCCGCGCGGCCCAGGAGGGCGTCGACGTCGTCGCGCGCCCCGAGGAACGACGCGGCGTCCGCGATGCCGAGCGACCGGGAGAGGCCCTCGAGCGCCGTCCGCTGCGCGCCGTCGCCCGCGACCTCGAGGCGCCAGCCGCGGTCCGCGAGCCCCGACGCCGCGAACGCCTCGAGCGCGAGGTCGGTGCGCTTCTCGGCCTCGAGCCGCTGGACGACCAGCACGACGTCGTCGCGCGCGGCGGCGGCTCGACCGTCCGGACGGTCCGCCACGCCGGGGTGCACCACGACGCTGTCGCCCTCGACGTGGTCCGCGACGTACCGGCTGATGGCGATCTGCGCCCGGACCGGCGACGCGGCGACGACCGCGACGAGCCGCCCCCGGGCCCCGGTGCCGCGCCGCCGGGCGAAGTGGCGCGTCGAGACCACGGGAGGGAACCCGCGCGTCGTGCGGGCCGCGACGGCGGCGGCGACCTCGGCCGCCGTCATGTGCACGTGGACGACGTCGGCGGCAGCGCCGTGCGCCCGCAGCGCACGCACGACGTCGCCGGTCGAGGCCGCGGGGAGGAGGGGCACCGTGGGGTCGTCCACCGTCGCGCGCATGCCGTCGGGCGCGCCGCCGACCACGGCGACGTCGTGGCCCGCCGCCGACTGCGCGCGCGCGAGCCGTGCCACGTGCCGCTCGACGCCGGCGAAGCCGTCGGACCGGACGGCGTGGAGGATCCTCACGGGCGGTGCTCCGATCGTGCGGCGGCGAGCGCCGCCGCGAGCTCGAGATAGCGACGTGCGACGGCGTCCCAGTCGTGCCGCTCGGCGGTGGCGCGCGCCCGTGCGGAGATCTTGCGGCGCGCGTCGTCGTCCAGGGCCACGACGGCCGCGAGACCGCCGCGGACCCCCTCGACCGTCCGGTCCACCAGCCAGCCGGTGACCCCGTCCTCGACCACGTCGGGTGCGTAGCCCACGGGGGTGGCGACGACCGGGACCCCGCACGCGAGCGCCTCGAGCACGACGAGCGCGTTCGCCTCGTAGGCGCTCGGCAGGGCGAGCGCGTCGGCCGCGTGGAGCCAGGGCCGCGGGTCCGGCACGCGGCCCGCGAGGTGCACGCGGTCGGTCGTCCCGAGGCGGGCGACCCGGGCCCGGACGTCCGCGAGCATGTCGGGCGTCCCGCCCACGACGCTCACGTGGACGTCGGGCAGGTCCGCGGCCGCGGCGAGCACGAGGTCGAGGCCCTTGCGGTCGAACTCGTGCCCGACGAACACCACGTGGACGGCGCCCTCGGGCACGCCCGCCGCGGCCCGCGCCGCGGCGCGCTCGGCGGGCGAGGGCGGCGCGAAGCGTGCGACGTCCACGCCGTTGCCGATCACCACGGCGCGCGCGCGCAGCCGCGGGTACGTGCTGCGCAGCGCGTCCCGCTCGGACCGCGTGAGGTTGACGACGACGCGGTGGGCGCGGCCGCGGTACCGGAGCGCGTCGCGCGCCGCCGTGAAGAGGTGCAGCGGGTTGCGGGCCATGCGCCACGCGTACCCCCCGCGGGCCCGCATGGCGACCCGGAGGATGCCGTGGTTGACGTACACGTCGCCGGCGAGGACGTCGTTGTGGCAGATCGAGACCACCGCGTCCCCGGTTCCCCGGCCCGCGCGGCGCTCGCGGGCGACCCGGCGCCGCGCGAGGGCCGTGCCCACGGTGGAGAACCACACGACCCGGGCGAGGAGCACGAGCCGGCCCCGGACGCCCGGCCCCGGCTCGGGGAGCCACGCGCCCCGCGCGTCGGCGAGCGTGAAGCGTCCGGTCGCGACCCCGGCGCGCTCGAACGCCGCCTCCAGGTGGTGCGCGACGCCGCCCACGCCGCTGCCCGGGGCGATCTCGGGGGCGATCTGCAGGATCCGCAGGTCGGTCATCGTTCGGCCATCTCCCGTACGGATCGCAGCTCGTCGAGAGGGAGCTCTCGACCGGTCGCGTCGCGGGCGTGCTGCCGCGACTCGGCGTAGGACTCGGCGCCCAGGCACACGCCCACGATGACGAAGGGGACCGTCACCTGGACGGACACCCAGAAGAGGTCGAACTGGCCCTGGACGAAGCGCATCATGAGCATCGAGAACGCGAGCGTCCCGAAGCGCGGGTTGATGCGCCACAGCACGACCATCCCGCCGAGGAACAGCGCGAGGAAGCCGACCAGCCCCACGATCCCGGCGGACGACAGGACTTCGAGCTCGACGTTGGGCGGCTGGAACACGAACTCCGTGACGCCCGCGGTCCACCACCGCAGCCCCATCCCGACCCACGGGCTGCGCTGCCACACGTCGATCGAGTCGGCGTACCAGGTGAGCCGCTGGTTCGCGGAGTTGAACTCGTTCCCCGACTCGAGCTGTTCCTGCACCGCGAGCACGACGAAGTAGATCGCCGGGATCGCGGCGAGCAGGATGAGCTTCGAGCGCTTGCGGTCGGGGTCGCCGCGCAGCGTGATGAGCATGATGCCGATCGCGAGACCGATGAGGGCCTGGCGCGCCTGCGCGGCGAGCACGCCGAGCGAGCAGAGCCAGAACGCCCCGAGCGAGAACCAGCGGGGCCAGCCCACCCACCACGGGCGCGCGTAGGCGGTGAGGGCGGCGAACGCGAGCACGCACCCGATGAAGTTCTTGTGCATCGAGAGCGGCGCGTCGATGTACACCGGACCCGTGTTGCCCGCCGCGAGCTGCTGGAGCGCGACGAGGCAGGTCTGCGCCGCGATCGCGAGGCAGGGCAGCAGGAAGAGGGTCAGGCCGAGCCGGGCGCGGCCCGAGCGGCCGACCGCCCAGCCGACGACGAGCGCGCCCGCGACCGACAGCCAGGCGTGGAACCACTCGACGACGTTCGCGCTGAACGGGTTGACGAGCACCGTGAAGAGGGTCGCCACCTGGTAGACGAACGACAGCCAGAGCATCGCCCGCATGGGCCGCGAGAAGGGCCGGGGCGAGAAGAAGAGCGCGAACCAGAACGCCCCGAACAGCGCGAAGTCGCTGAGCGAGAGGTCGACCCCGCCCCCGCCGACGCGCTGGACGATCACGAGCGCCGGCATCGCGAGGATCGGGAGAGCCACGGGCTCGTACGCGGTGAGCCCCACCACGAGCACGAGCAGCGCGCCCGCCAGAGCGGCCATCTGGAGCTCCGGCACGACGAAGCCCAGGACGCCGAGGAGCGCGACGACGACCGCGCCCCCCGCGGTCCATCCGGCCACGGTCCGCGTCCGTTCTGCCACGGCACCGCGTACCCGCGGGACGTGGTAGAGGACCGGGCGGCGACGGGAGAGCCCCACGGAGGGAGGGGTCACAGCGCGGACTCCGCGCGGACCGGTCCCGTGACGTAGAGGCGGAGCCGACGCCGTGCGCTCTCGCGGCCCTCGCCGCGGAGGGCGACGGTCCGGGCTGCGGCACCGAGCACGGCGCCGACGCGGGCGACCGCCCAACCGACGCGACCGTGGTGCTTGCGCAGGTACCGCTCCTGGGACGCGTGGAAGTGCGTCTCGCGGCGGGCCGGGTCGGTGCTCGTCGCGCCGCCGAGGTGCAGCGCACGCGCGTCGGGCACGACGGCGTGACGCCAGCCGGCACGCACGGCGCGGTACGACCAGTCCGTCTCCTCCGCGTAGAGGAAGAAACGCTCGTCGAAGCAGCCGACGTCGTCGATCGCGGCGGCGCTCAGCAGGAGCACGGATCCGATGACGAACGACCGGTCCGCGGGCGTGCGACGCAGCCGCGCGAGCCCCACGGCCTCGATCCACGTCGCCACCGGGGACGGGAACGGCCACACGACGCGCGCCGTGTGGCCCTCGTCGTCGAACTGCTCCGGACCGACGCTCGCCAGCCCCGGCCGTCCGTGCAGGGCGCGGTGCAGGGTCTCGACGTCCTCGGGCGTGACGACGGCGTCGGGATTGAGGAGCAGGACGTCGGTGCCGGGCGCCTGGCGGTGCGCGAGCGCATGGTTCACACCCGCGGCGAAACCGCCGTTGCGTCCCGGGTCGAGGTAGCGCCCGCCGGCGATCTCGGTGATCTCCCGGATCTCGGGCAGCGACGAGTTGTCGACGACCGTGATCGGAAACTTCCCGGCGAGCGGCGCGAGCGCGTCGCGCACCATGGCGGGCGACCCGTACGCGACGACGACGACCTCGGGCGGCACGTCCACCGCCGCGTCGCCGGCCGTCACGGCGGTTCCTGCGACCGGCTCTGCGACGGGCCCCGTCGTCGCGCCACCCGTGCCGGCCGCGGTCTCGTAGAGCTCCTCGTAGCGGCGTGCGACCTCGGCCCACGAGCACGACGCAGCGCGCTCGACCCCGGCGGTGCGCAACCGTTCGGCGAGGCCGTCCTCGTCGAGGACCCGCACGAGCGCGTCGCGCAGCGCGCCGGGGTCCTCGGGCGCCACCAGCAGTCCGGCACCGCCGACGACGTCGGGCAGCGCGCCCGTCCGGCTCGCCACGACCGGGACGCCGCACGCCATCGCCTCGACCGCGACCCGGCCGAACTGCTCGACCCACCCGGACGTCTCGCGCGACGGCACGGCGAGCACGTCGAGCGAGCGGTAGAACGCGACGAGATCGTCGCCCTCCAGCGGACCGACGAGCCGCACCCTGCTGCCCAACGGTCGCGCGGCCACCTCCAGTGCGGCGCGGTCAGGGCCGTCACCCGCGAGGACGATGTCGAGGCGGTCGTCACCGCCGACCGCATCCAGGAGCAGGTCGACGCCCTTGTGGTGCGCGAGCCGCCCGGCGTACCCGACGCAGAGGCGCCCGGCCGCGTGCCCGGCCCCCGCGACGTCGGGCACGGGCGTCGCGGGGGAGAAGACCGCCGGGTCCACACCGAGCGGGACGGTCTCGACGCGCCCGCGTGCTCCCTTGGCACGTACGATCCGACCGGCCTCGTCGTTGCAGACCGACACGGCAGCCGCGCCCCGCAGAGCGCGGTGCTCGAACCAGCGGAACGGCCACGGGTAGCGCTTGGCGAGGTTCTGCGCCGAGTACAGGACGTACGGGGGAGCGGTGCGTCGGGAGACGAGCGCGCGCAGGTGGCGCAGGGCCAGGATCTCGGCCGTCGCGAGGGCGAACGGCTCCTCGTGCACGTCGAGCACGTCCCACTCCTGGCCGAGCGCGCGCCACAGCACGCGCGGGTCGTAGACGAAGAGAGCCGGGTGCGAGCCGAGCGTCCGCACGCCGCTCACCGGTTCGCCAGGTCGCGGTGCGAGGTCGACGGTCGTGCCGCCCTCGTCCCACGCGCGAGCGGACAACAGTCGCACGTCGACGCCCCGCGCACGCAGCTCCCGCTCGCGCTCGCGCCAGGCGTCGACCACGGCGCTGTGCGAGACGCGGAGGACCCTCATGTGGGAGATTGTCCCCCAGCGGGAGGCGGATCCCGCAGGAATCCGCCGATTTCACCCCACCGGTCCGGTGGCCGGCGACGACTCGCCCCGCGCGGGCACGCGAGCGCCCCCACGCACACGTACGAGACCGGCACGAGGCACGGACGGCAGGAGGAGACAGGTGAGCGGAGCGCGGCCGGCCGACGGCGCCCGTACCGCGGCGCGCGTGAGCGTCGTCGTCGCGACCAACCGCGGCGGCGCCTTCCTGACCGAGGCGCTCGAGTCCGTCCTCGCCCAGACGTACGCTGCCGCCGAGCTCGTCGTGGTGGACGACGGCTCGCCCGAGCCTGACGCCCTGCGGGGGATCGTCGAGGCGATCAGGGTCGAGGAGGGTGCGCCGAGGCCCCGCGTGGTGCGCCGAGCGCCGTCGGGCGTCTCCGCTGCACGCAACGCCGGGGTGAAGGAGACGACCGGCGACCTCGTCGCGTTCCTCGACGACGACGACCGCTGGCACCCCGACCGGCTCCGCCGGCACGTCGAGGCCATGACCGCACGGCCCGACGTCGTCCTGAGCTACTGCGCGATGCGGACGATCGACGCCGACGGCGTGGAGCTCGTCCCGGCCGACCAGCGTCCGGCGACCGACCGGCGTGCCGTGATCCGCGGCCCGGGCGTCATGCTGCCCAACCTCGTGATCCGGCGGGAGACGTTCGACGCGGTAGGCGGGTTCGACCCCGCCTACCGACAGGGTGAGGACCTCGACCTCGTGCTTCACGCGGCGGCACTCGGACCGTTCGGTTTCGTCGCCGACGTGCTCGTGGACTACCGCTACCACGCGTCCAACACCACCCGCTCGCACCGCGACCTCGCGGCGAGCATCCGGGCGATCCTGCGCCGGCACCGCGAGGAGGCGCTCGCGGCGGGGCGTCGGGACCTCGTCGCGGCGTACGACGACCGGCTCCGGACCAACGACCGGTTCGCGTGGTGGAGCGCGGGGCGCGCGGCGCGGGCTGCGCTGAGGGAACGGCATGTCGTCACCGCGTTCGGGGAGGCCGCGTGGGCCGTGCGGTTCGCGCCCACGGCACCGTTCGTCAGGCTGGGTCGCGGCCACGGGTGAACTTGGGGGTGCGGGCGGTCGCACCTGTGCATCGTCGCTACATTGTGGCTATGGCCCGCTCCGGGGGAAGTCGCGAGATCGAGTCGACGACTCCGAGGGCGCACTCACGACCGTCGTGGTGCCCGCCCCGGACGCCGACGTGGTCGCGGCCTGGGACCGCTTGGTCGTCGAGCAGGGCAGACCACGCTCGGCCCCGGCGTGCGTGCTGGCCTGGTACCGGCACGTCCTGCGGGACGACGCGCGCGCCCGCGTCGTCGTCGTGCGGCGCGGTGGCGCGGTCGTCGGGGTCCTGCCCCTCTACGTCGAGCGCGACCGCTGGGACGCGGAGATCGTCCGCATGGCCGGGCACCAGGTGCTCGTCGGTGTCGAACCCGTCGTGGATCCCCGCTGGGCCGACGAGGCGGAGGACGCCTTCGCACGGGCGATCGCGGACCTCCGACCGACCCCCTCCACGGTCGAGCTCGAGTGCACCGGGCACGGTGGTGAGCTCCTCGCGCGCGTCGCTCGCCGGTCCCCGGCCTGGTTCCCGCGCGTGTCGGTCGTCCCGTCCGCCGCCCCGGAGTTCGCCCTCGACGAGGACAGGTACGAGGCATGGCTCGAGCGGCGCCACCGCACCAGCGGGAAGCAGGCGCGCCGTTACGCGCGCCGGCTCGAGGAGCTGGGCTACCGGCCGGTCGTGTCGACCTCGGCGTCGGCCGTCCGCGAGCGGATCCCCGAGCTGCGCCGTCTCTACGGCGAGCGCAAGGAGACACGAGGCGGCTGGGGGATCGGCTTCGGTGCGCGGACCGCGACGATGCTCGCGGACGTCGCGGACAGGCTCGCGATCGACGGGCGCGTGGTTGTGTGCACCTGGGAGCGCGACGGGGTCGCGCTCGCGGCGGACCTCGCGCTCACGGCGGGGACGACGACGACGGCGTGGATCGGAGCCGTGGGGAGTGCCGAGTCCCGGTACTCGCCCGGCCACCTCACCCTCCTCCTGCTGCTCGAGCACGCGCACGCGACCGGATCTGCCGTGCTGGACCTGGGGCCCGGCCAGGAGCCCTACAAGGTCCGCTATGCCAACGCCGAGCGTCCGGTCGAGGCAGCCCTGCTGGAACGACGCTCGCCGCTGCCCGCGCGGTCGGTGCGGGCGCTCGCGACGCCGTCGTTGCGACGTGTCGTCCGGCGTGCCTCCGGGCGGGACGTCCCATGAGCCGGGTACCCCGGCCGGGAGCAGGGCCGACCGTCGTCTTCCTCCAGGACCAGCCCTGGCAGTCGATGCTCCAGCTGTCCGCGGCACTGCGTCGGCACGGTGTCCGCACCCTGCGCGTGGGAGACGTCCGGAGCCGCGACGAGCGACTCATGACCCGATGGGTGTTCGACGCGACGATCACCCTGCACGACTTCCTCGACGCCGGGTTCCTCGACCCGCGCATCGCCGACCTGCAGTGCAGCGAGGTCGACGTCGCTCTGCTCGCACCCCTGGTCGCCGACCTCCGCACCCCGCCCGTGCTCGCGGCGACCCTGAGCCACCGGCTGGCTCACCGTGACAAGCTGGTCGTGTCGACGCTGCTGCGCGCAGCCGGCGTCCCCGTCCCTGACACGTGGCCGGCGGACGACCTCGGGGCGGCGCTCGCGGTGTCGGGGCTACCGGTCGTCGTGAAGAGACGTGTCGGTGCGGGCGGGAGCGGGGTCCTCGTCGCACGAGACGAGGACGAGGTGCGCGCGGCCCTCGGGCGCTGGGGGCCGGACGTGTTCCTCGAACGTTACGAGGCCGGGCCGACGCACCAGTACGGAGCGGTGCACGTCGGCGGAGAGGTCGTCGCGGACGTCGCGTCGCGCAGCGCCTCGGTCCGCGGGACGCACGGACCGGCCGCGCGGGTCGTCGTCGACCAGGACCGGCGCGTGCTCGAGGTCGGTCGGTGCGCGACAGGAGCGCTCGGGGGGACCGGTCTGGTCAACCTGGACCTGCAGATGGGACCCCACGGACCGCTCGTCGTGGACGTCAATCTCCGCGCGTGGGACTCGCTGGTGCCGCTGCGCGGCGCCGGCGTCGACCTCGTCGCGCCGTACGTGGAGACGCTCGGCACTGCTCACCGCCGGTCCCCGTACCGCCGGTCCCCGTACCGCCGGACCCGGTCGAGGTACGCCGGGTCGTTCCCTGCGGACGTCCAGGGCGCGGTGCTGGCGCACCGACCTCTGGCCGCCCTGGGGCGTGCGACGGTCGGCGTACCCCGGTACCTGGTGTGGCTCGGGCCGGGCTACGTGGCGCACGCCCTGTGGCTCGTCGCCCTCGAGTGGCGTGGTGCGCGGCGGCCAGGACGTCGCTCGGGTGAAGTCTCACCGGAGACCGGCGGCGACGGCCTCGCCTGCGCACGTCGTCGGTAGGATGCGGCGGACGACGGACCGGCCATGACCGAGAGGCAGGGAGAGCCATGAGTCCCGGACCCTCCCCGCGACACCTCGGCCCGGCCTGGACGCGGGACGCGCGGACCGCACCGTGAACGACCGCCGCCCGACCGACGACCTGGGCATCGTCCGTGCCACGACCGACGACCAGCCCTGGCGCACGGTGCCCGGTCACGTCCGCGCCACCGTGCGGGAGGCGCGGACGGCCGAGGACGTCGTCGCCGCAATGCTCCAGGGGCCGCGGTCCTGGCCGCTGCACACCGTCCAGGAGCTGCTGCACCCGGCGTCCGGCGCGGTGGCAGCGCTCGTGCCGACCGGTCCGGGAGCGCGGGTCCTGGATCTCGGGACCGGGTGGGCGGCACTCGGTCCGGCGCTGGGCACGCTGGGGGCGGACGTGGTGCGCGCCGACTGGTCGTTGGACCGGTTGCGCTTCGCACGGCTCATGCACGCGGTGCCGGGAGGGGTGGACGTCCACATCGACGTGCGAGACCCGCTCGCCGCGACCTCGCCGGGGTTCGACGTCGCCCTCGCCGACCTGGGCGAGCTCGCCGCCGCCGGACTCGCGCCGCACGAGGCGGAGCGGGTGCTGACAGAGGTGGTCCGGGCGATGTCGCCGTCGGGGAGGCTCGTCATCGGCGCCGAGGAGAGCGTGGTCCGCGCCGTCCTCCGGAGCTCGCGCGGCCGCGAGCGACAGGCCTCGGTACGGCGTCTCGCGCGGCGCAGCGGCCTCCGGGTCGTGGAACGCTACGTCGCGCTCCCGCACCGGGCGGGGTGGCGGGTGCTGGTTCCCGGCGGCGCGGCGCGCCGGTACCTCCTCGAGCACGAACAACGTCACGGGTGGAAGCGGGGCGTGGCGCGCGCACTGACCCGTGGGGGAGGTCACCGTCTTCTCGCGCCCGGGGCGTTCGTGGTCCTCGCGCGCGAGGACCACGGTCCGGGCGCGCAGCGCGCTGCGTCCTGGGCGGACGAGGGCGCCCGAGCCCTGGCGCTGAGCGACGCCCGCGTCGGGCTGGCCGGGCCGCGGTCGTTCGTCAAGATCGCGCTCTCCCCCGATCAGCGGACGGCGCTCGTGGCAGAGCACCAGCGGATGCGTGCGGCGCGCTCGACGCGCCTCGGCCCCTACGTGCTGGAGGCGGAGATGGTCGGGACGGGAGACGTCGTCGGGATCCGGACCCCGGTGGTGCGCTCGCGAGCCGTCGACGTCGCGACCTCGACCCGGGTCGTGGGCGACGTGCTGGCTGCCCTCGACGACACCGACCACGGCCCGGTCAGCGACAGCGTCCTGTGGGCGCGGCTCCGTTCCTCCCGGGGACAGCGCGACATCGCCGAGTGCGAGGCGCAGGGGATCTGGCGGTGGGCCGATCGCACGCTGTCGTCCCGACAGGTGCCACTCGGTCCGTCGCACGGAGACCTCCACCCGGAGAACGTCCTCGTCCCGGCCGGGCGTCCTCCGGTCCTCGTCGACTGGAACCGGTTCGAGCCACGCAACCCCCTGGTGCTCGACGCGCTCTACGCCGCGATCTGTCACGAGCGTGCACGGACGGGCTGTTCGCTCGCCGACGCGCTCGGCCGGGCTGCCGACGACGCGATCCCCGGACCGCTGGCGCGTCGGGCGCACCAGGTACGGGGAGAGCTCGGACCGCTCGATGCCGCCACGCTCGTCCTCCTGGACCGCGTCGCCTCGTACTCGCTGCCGCGACGCCGGCACAAGCCCTGGACCCTCGAGCCGCTGGTCCGGGCGGTCGAGGTCCTCGGACCTCGACTCGTCGAGTGAGCGTGCGACGGCCTAATTTCGCCCGCTCGACGGGTTCGGTGACCCGCGGCGTCCCCCTACGCTGTCCCCTATGGATGCCTCCGACGTTCTGACGCCCGCCCTGCGGGTGCTGGACGTCGGTCCGGCGAGCGCCGCTGCGATGCACGAGCTGGCCGACCGAGGAGTGGACCGTTACCTCGGGCTGGTCGCCCCGCGCACCCTCGGCGACGCGAGTCGTCGGGAGGACGACCCTCGTCTCCAGGAGCTGACCGACCCCGGCGTCGCGCTCCGGTGCTCGACCGACCTGCTGGTCCTGCGGGGCCACCACGCCCGACTGCTCTGGTCGCCCCTGCTCCTTGCCCACGTCCCGTTCGTCGCGGTGGACCGGTCCGCACTGGCGACGCTCGAGCGGGCGGGTGCCGCCGCGTGGGGCCGGCTGACGCGCAAGCTCGACCCTCGCGGCCGGCTGACCCTCGGCGGCGCCGAGCTCGAGGTCTTCGGAGTGCGCCACCGCACTCCACCCGCCACGCGCACCTATCTCAGCCCGGTCTGGGGAGTCGCAGGCCTGGCCGCGCGGCTCGAGCAGGCGGGCCTGCAGCACGCCGTGCTGCGCTGGTTCGATGGCCTGCCAGATCTGGACCCCGGCGAGGACCTCGACATCCTGGTCTCCGACGCGGACCTCGCCGCATTCCGTGCCTTGCTCGCGGAGGAGCCCGGCACGATCCCGGTCGACCTCTACAGCGTCTCGGGGCTCCCCGCGTCGGACTTCCGCGGTGCCGCCTACTACCCTCCGCACCTCGCCCGCACGATCCTGAACGGCGCCGTGCGTCACCGGAGCGGGCTGAGTGTTCCTGGCCCGCTCGACCACCTCCGCTCGCTCACCTACCACGCGGTCTACCACAAGGGAGAGCTGTCGGGCATCGAGTCCCGCTCGCTCGGGCGGCCGGTCACCGACCCCGAGCACGACTATCGCCGCATCCTCGATACGCTCGCCCAGACGCTCGACGTCGAGCTGCCGGCCACGCTCGAGGGCCTGGACGGATTTCTCGGGGACGCGGGCTGGTCACCCTCCCGCGACGCACGGCGGCGCATGGCGCAGTCCAACGGCTGGCTCCGGTCGAGCCTCGTCCCGGACCGTCCCGCCACGGCGCCCGAGCCACCGGAGATGACGGCCTTCGTCGTCCGGGAGCGGACGGCAGCCCACCTCACCACCGACGACGTCGTGGGCGTGCTCGAGCAGCTCGGCTTCGAGGTGCTCGCGGTCCACGACCTCGACGACGCGGCGCGCGAGCGGTGCGCCCAAGCGATCCGTGGCGGGAACTGGGGTTCCGGGCCCCTTCCGCGCAGCGGCGGCGGGCCTGCGTTGCTCGTGGTCGCGCTGCACTACGCCCCGGACCCGGTCGAGCCCTGGATCGCCGCGCAGTATCCGCACCTGACGAACCAGGCGACGTACTGGGCCAAGAACCGGCTACGGGGCCTCGTGGAGCAGCGGGTCGGGTCGGAGGAGCGCTTCAACCCGGTCCACTCCGCGGACGACGAGGAAGAGTCGTGGGAGTACGTGGAGCATGCGGTGCCGGACCAGGTGGAGGCGCTGCGGCGTCTCGTGGACGCGCGCCGTGCCGCGAACCGTCCCGCGGGCGACCTCGTCCGCGTCCTGAGCCGCGGGAGGCGCTCGCGCGTCGAGGTGGTGCGAGCCGCTGACGGCCTGGTCGTGCGCAAGACCTTCCACCCGGGAGCGCGCAGGTTCCTCGATCGCGAGATCCGGGCGATGCGGGAGCAGCTCGTCGGTCTTCCCGGGGTGCCCCCGGTGCTCGACACGGGGGACGGGTGGTTCACGTGCCCGTACTACGAGAACCGGATCGCCGGGCTCGACGAGAGCGGGCGGCTCGTCCCGGTCCGGCACCTGCGACGCATGGTGGCCGTGCTCCGCGCTGTCCACGAGCGCGGATACGACCTCGTCGACGCTCGCCCGCACAACTTCCTCCTGGACCCGGACGCCGGTCTGGTGCTCGTCGACTTCGAGTTCCTGCACGAGTACGGCGACGGAGAGCTGCTGCCGTTCGCGGACAGCTACAACTTCGTCGCGACCCCGGACGGATTCCCGGGCGACGTCCCGGTGGGCGACAACGCCTACGACCTGCGCTGGCTCCCGTTCACGGGTATGCCGCGGGCCGTCCTGGTGGACGGGTCGTCGCTGGTGCAGCACGCGCACCGCGTCCTGCACCGTGCTCGACGGATCAGCGTGGCCCCGGGGGCACCACCGCGTCGCCTCGCCGGGATGACGCTGCGCGCCTCGCGTGACATGGCCCGACGGGTCTATCGGAGAATCGCGCGCCTGGCGCGGTCGCGAGCCGTCTCCGGCGTGTCGTCCGGGACGGAGGCGCGGGATGGGTGAGACGAGCGGACCAGGAGAGGAGAGGACGCGCGACATGACCGACGAGGTGGATCTGAGGCCCTCCCGGAGCGAGGCGCCCACGGTCTCGGTGATCGTCCCGGTGCACAACGACGCCGAGCGGCTGGGCCGCTGCCTCCGGCTGCTGGCGCAGCAGGACTACCCGCGCGACCGGTTCGAGGTGGTCGTCGTGGACAACGCCTCGACGGAGGACCTGCGACCGGCACTCCCGCCGGGCGACGAGCGGTTCCGGGTCGAGCACGAGGCCAGGCGCGGCTCCTACGCGGCGCGGAACAAGGGCGTGGTCTCGTCGGAGGGCGATGTCCTCGCGTTCACCGACGGGGACTGTCTCCCCCGGCCGGGCTGGCTGAGTGCCGGCGTCGAGGCGTTGACGCGCGCACCGGCTCCTGACGCGGTCGGCGGTGCCATCAACCTCGTCTTCCGCGGTGGTAGGGAGCCCCGCAGCGCCCCGGAGCACATGGATGCGATGGAGGGTCTGCCGCAGGAGCACTCGATCGCGACCTACCCGTTCGCGATGACGGCGAACCTCCTGGTCCGTCGGGAGACGTTCGACCGCGTCGGCCCGTTCGACGCCGGCCTGAAGTCGGGCGGGGACCTTGACTGGGGTCTGCGCCTCGATGCGACGGGCGGCTCCTTCCGGTACGCGGCTGACGCCGTCGTGGACCATCCGTCCAGGCCCACGTGGGGCGAGCTGACGCACAAGTCCGTGCGCGTGGCAGGCGGGGTGGCCGATCTCGAGGCGAACCGGCCGGCACGGGAGGTTCTGCGCGGGGTCGGTGGTGAGCTCTGGGATGCGCTCGCGTTCTGGAAGGTGGTATGGACCCTCGACCGTCCTCGCCGGTGGACGTCGCGTGTCGCGCTGGCAGCCGCCTTCGGGTACGTGCGCGTGCTGCGCAGCGGCGTGCGTCTGTCGCGCCTCGTCCGCCGCGGACGCGGACGGTGCCGGGCGGGCGGCTGACGTGATCCGTGGGTCCGCGAGCCTCGGACGGTTCCGGCCGACGGGCCGGCGCTGGTCCGTGCCGGTGCGGCGCCACGTGCTCGACGAGCCGGCGTCGCGTGAGGCGGCACCGGCCGACCGGGCGATCGTGCCCTTCCCGGTCCCCTCGGCGCTGCTCGCCGACTGCGGGGTCTTCTGCGTCGAGACGACGGAGCGCCGCGTGGCCCTGACGTTCGACGACGGGCCGAGCCCGGACGGTACTCCGGGCGTGCTCGAGGCGTTGGGCTCGCACGGGGCGCGCGCGACGTTCTTCGTGCTCGTGAGCCAGGTCGAGGCCCATCTCGACCTGGCCCGGAGGATCGTCGACGAGGGCCATGAGGTGGCACTGCACGGGACCGGGCACGAGTCGCTGCTCGGATATGACGACCACGAAGGGCCGCGCGTGGTCACCGCGGCGCGCGAACGGCTCGAGGAGCTGCTCGGGGTGCGGGTCGACGCCTACCGGCCGCCGTACGGTCACCACACGGCCCGGCAGGCACGCCGCATCCGTCGTTCGGGTCTGGAGGTCGTCCTGTGGTCGGCGGACGCCAGGGACTGGCTCCACGACGACGAGGAGGTGATCGCCCGGCGCGCGCTCGCCGAGATCCGCCCGGGTGGGATCCTCCTGCTCCACGACCACCGTGGCGACCCCGAGACGCTCCGACCGGACGAGGAGCTGCCGCACTTCGACCGCGGGCGGGTCACCGACCTCATCCTGGCGGGCCTCGCCGTGTCCGGGTACACCACCGCGACCGTGGGCGAGCTTCTGACGAGCCACCGGGTGGTACGCAGCCGGTCCGCGCACCGAAGGACGTCTGCGTGAGCAGCCCGGAGCCTCCCGAGCTCAGCGTGGTCGTCCCCGCGTTCGACGCCGTCGAGACCATCGGCGACCAGCTGGCGGCACTCGTCGCGCAGAGCGTCCCCTTCCCGTGGGAGATCGTGGTCGCCGACAACGGCTCGAGGGACGGCACGCGGGAGCTCGTCAGCGATCTCCGTGCGAAGCACCCGGAGATACGCCTCGTCGACGCCTCCGCGCGACGAGGACCGTCAGCAGCGCGCAACGCCGGCGCGCGCGCGGCCCGTGCAACCTTGCTCGCGTTCTGCGACGCGGACGACGTCGTCGGTGAGGGGTGGGTCGTCGCGATGCGGGAGGCGCTGCGGCATTCCGCCCTCGTGACGGGCCGGTGGGAGGGAGACCTCCTCAACCCGGGAGGTGGGTTCCACGTCACGTGGACGACCGACCCGCTCGTCGTGAAGCCCTACCTGCCCTGGCTGGTCGGGACCGGCGCGGGAAACCTCGGGATCCGACGCTCCGTCTTCGAGTCTCTCGACGGCTTCGAGGAGTCGTTGGCTACCTGCGAGGACGTCGACCTGTGCTGGCGCGCCCAGCTGGCGGGCCATCGACTGACCCTGGAACCGACGGCGGTGCTGCACGTCCGCAAGCGCGACGGCCTGCGTGCCACCTTTCGACAGGCGTACGCCTACGCGCTGGGTGACGAGCAGCTGCGGCACCGGTTCGCCCAGGTGATCGCACGGGGCGGACCCGGCGGCGAACGTCGAGATCGCCCCGTGTCGCCCCACCCGGCACGGCGCCGGTCGGTGCGGGGGGCTCTCCTGGGAACCTGGTCGACGATCGTGGGAAAGGCCCGCCGAGGTCGCGGTGGTGTGGCCGACACCGTCTGGCGCCTCGGTGAGTGGTGGGGTCACCGCCGCGGACGTGCTGCCCCAGCCGTCCCGGTGGTCGTGGTCCGCGACGAGTGCGGACCGAGGGACGTCCACCGCGACTGACACGTGCCGCGAGGACTCAGGTCGCGCCGACGGCGAGGGCCCGGTCGAGCTCGGACGCCCGGAGCTCCCACGTGCAGCGCCCGACGTGCTCGCGAGCGCGGCTCGCGGCGGCCGTGAGCGCGGCCTCGTCGTCGGCGAGGGCCGCAAGGATCACGGAGAGGCCGTCGCGGTCCCCGGGCGCGACGAGGAAGCCGGCGTCCCCGACCGCTTCGGGGAGGCCCCCGGCCGACGACGCGACCACCGCCGCTCCCGCCGCCATGCCCTCGAGCGCGGTGAGCCCGAAGGGCTCGTCCCAGATCGAGGGCACTACGACGACGTCGGTGCGCGCGAGGATGGCGGCCAGTCCGGCCCGCGGGACGAACGAGGTGAACCGCACGGGCGAGACGGTCTCGGCAGCCCGTCGGCGGAGGCCCCGCTCGTACTCCGTGAGCGGGGCGTCGGCGGCGAAACCCGGACGGCCCACGACGGTCAGCTCGAGGTCACGGCGGCGCAGGCTCGCGACCGCGTCCAGCAGGACGTGGACCCCCTTGTCGGGGATGACCCGGCCGACGTAGGCGACCCGCAGCGGACCGCCGCGGGGTGGGCGTGGCAGAGCGAACTGCGCGAGGTCGACGCCGTTGCGCACCGTGACGACGCGGGCACGGAGATCCGTCGGCAGGTCCGAGCGGACCTGGTCGGCGAGAAAGTCGCTCACGCAGACGACCAGCTCAGCGGAGCCGAGCACGCGGCGCGCCTCACGTGCGGAGTAGGTACGCAGCACGTGGTTGTGAGCGTAGAGCACGGGCCGGTGGTGGTTGTCGTCGACCAGCGGGACTAGCGCGGGCGCGTTGTGGGCGAGGACGACGGAGGGGGGCAAACGGTGCTGCGCGCCGAGCGTCGGCGCGAGCACCCTCCGGGCGGCGAGCCGTGGAGCCCCGGCTCGCGAGAGCGCGGCATCGAGGTACCGGTCGTACCGCCGCGCGGGCCGTGGGTCGTACTCGACGATGTCGGCGCTGTCGTAACGGTCGGCGTAAGTGCCTCGTGCCACGACGACCTGCGACCGGGGGGCGTCGGGTCGCCGCGACCTGGAGAGGCCGTCCACCACGGTGGGGACAGCGCTGCCGGTGCGTGGCGAGTAGTGGTCACCGGGCGTGATGACGTGGACGAGGGGAGGGAGCGCCACGTCAACGGCCGTCGGCGCGGTCGCGGCGCACTGCGGAGGCCGCGGCGGGGACACCGGCCACCAGCCCGGCGACCTCGGCGGCGGACCGGGAGAGGATCACCGGTCCGCGCAGCCTCTTGCGCCAGGGCCGTGGACGACCGTCCGACTTGCGCGGGCGGAGCTGCTGCCAGGCGAGGATCACGTAGTCCCGCTGCTGACGCATGGTCGAGCGGGCGTACCGTCGCACCATCGGGTCTCGCCATCCAAAGTTGCGCACGAGCATCACGAGGTGGTTGCGCCGGGCGTAGTACAGGTAGCGGCGGTCGAACCGCTTCCCGCCGATCCCGTAGGGCGCGGCCATGTGCCGTACGACGGCGCGCGGCGTGTACAGCAGCCGGCCGCCGGTCGCGCGCAGTCGCAGGGAGATGTCGGACTCCTCGCACAGGCACGTGCCGGGGTAGTTCCCGCGGATCCCGCCGATCGCCTCGAGCGCGGAACGGCGGAACGACATGTTTGCGCCGAGCAGGTGGTCCACCTCGATCGTGCGTCCGGGGTCCGCAGCGAAGTAGCCCGTGAGCCGGCCGTCGGGTAGGAGGCGGCCGATGCGGTCGAGTCCCTCGGACTCCTCGCCGGTGATCCCGTTGTCGGCGCGACCGCCGACGGCCACGACGTCCGGGTCGGCGTAGGGGGCGACGAGCTCGTCCAGCCAGTCGGGGGCCGCGTACGCGTCGTCGTCGACGAAGGCGACGACGTCACCGCGTGCGACCGCGAACCCCATCTGACGCGACTCGGGCGTGGTGCCCCGTCCGAGCGTGCTGTGCAGCAGCCGCACCTGGGGGAACTCCTCGCGCACGAGTCGTCGGGTCCGGTCGTCGGGCGTCGAGTCCACGACGATCACCTCGAGCGGAGCCGTGTCGAGGCGCTCGAGGTGCTGCAGGCACTCACGCACGCTGTCCGGCCGCCCGTACGTCACGACGACGACGCTCACCGAGCAGGTCATGGCTCTCCTCCGGGAGGTTCGGCGACCGTCACGACGCGGTACCAGTCGCGCCGCCGGAGCGGCGACGTCAGGGCGGTGAGGCGCGGGCGACGGGAGTGACGGACCCAGTCCTGGTAGACGGTGGGGTGCGAGTAGTGCGCGGTGTGGCCAGACCAGCCGAACTTGCGGCGCATGACCTCGGGGGAGCGTACCCAGGAGAAGTGGAGCACCGCGTCCGACGGGTCCACGACGGCGTGGACGATGGTGTCGTGGGGGTGGCTCGGGTCGGTGTTCCAGGGGCGCAGGTCGACGCGGTACAGCGGTACGTCCGCCTGCCGGGCGTGGTCGAGCCGCGTACCGGCCCGGACCGCGAGAGGTCCGGGGTAGGACGCGGACGGGCGCCCCGACCTCGTGCTCGCCTCCAGGTACCGCCCGGGGGCGACCCGCGAGTAGAGCCAGCGCGACGGGTAGTGCAGGCCTCGGGCGCCGGCACGATCCGCGGAGTCCAGCGTGCTGAGGAAGACCGGCGCGTTGAGCAAGACCTCGTCGGTGTCGAGCTGGAGCACCCAGTCGGCACCGTCGGAGGCCTCGTCGAGCGCTGCCTGCCGCTGGAAGGTGTCGTTGTCCAGGGGGTGCTCGTCGAGCCGGGCGTAGCGTCCCGGTGCGCGCACGCACTTGCCGT
Organism: Cellulosimicrobium sp. NPDC055967; assembly: GCF_042269845.1. Taxonomy (NCBI): domain Bacteria; kingdom Bacillati; phylum Actinomycetota; class Actinomycetes; order Micrococcales; family Promicromonosporaceae; genus Cellulosimicrobium; species Cellulosimicrobium sp. NPDC055967. The sequence goes on from NZ_JBHJYJ010000012.1 coordinate 100,609, forward strand.
CCGTGTCGAGCCCCTCGACGATCGCGAGGCACTCGTCCACGGGCAGCGGCGTTCCCGTCCAGGAGGTCGACGTCTCGTCGTAGGACAGCACGATGCGGTCGACGTGGTCGTAGTACGCGCGCAGGCTGGCCGCGAGAAAGCTCGGGTCGGCCAGCAGCACGTATGCAGCGAGGCGCATCAGATGTAGTCCGCGAACTCGCGCTCGTTCTTCTGGAAGACGAGCGTCCCGGCGAGGAAGATCAGCGGTGCCGCGACGACGAGCGCCACGATCTGCCAGGTCGGGGGAAGCTCGGTGCCCAGCAGCGACCAGCGGAAGGTCTCGAGGAACCACGTCACGGGGTTGATCTCGAACAGCCAGCGGAGCCTCTCCGGGACCGACGAGAGGGCGTAGGCGACCGGGCTCGCGTAGAGCAGGATCTGGACGAGCCACGGCAGCACGTACCCGACGTCGCGGTACTTGACCATGTACGCCGCTGCCGCCAGGCCGACCCCCGTGCCGATCATGAGGATGAGCAGGACCCACACAGGGAGGAGGAGGACGGCCCAGCCCGGGTTGATCCCGTAGACGAACAGCAGGACGACCGCGAGGACGAGGGCGACGAGGAAGTCCAGCACGACCGAGGCGAGGCTCGAGACAGGGACCAGGAGCCGGGGGAAGAACACCTTCTGCACGAGCGACTGGTTGCCGACCATCGACCCCGACGCCTTGCCGAGCGACCCGTTGAAGAGGTTCCACGCGAGCATCCCGGCGAGCGTGAAGAGGAACGTCGGGACGTTCCCGGTCGACAGACCCGCGATCTCCCCGAAGACGATGGTGAAGATGCCCGCGCTGACCAGCGGCTGGGCGATGACCCAGGTGATGCCGAAGATCGTCTGCCGGTACCGCACGATGACGTCGCGCAGCGCGAGTCGGACCGCGACCTCACGAGCACCCCACAGCTCACGCAGCGAGGGGAGGTTTAGCCGCCCGGGGGGCGTGATGACGGTGCGCTGGACGGTGTGCTCCACGTCAGATCCCCTCGTAGTCGAAGTTCACGAAGACCATGCCCTTCTCGGTGCTCGACGCCTCCGTGAACTCCGGATACGGGAGGTCGGGCAGCACCTCGAAGCGCCACGCTCCCTCCCACGCGTCGAGCACCCCGGCCTGGCACGCGTACACGTCGACCGTGTACTGGCCGGGCTTGAGCCACAAGTCACGGATGACGAGCCGTCCGCGCTGCGCCTGCTCGGGGTCGAACCACTTGCCCACGAGGCGCGAGTCGCACTGCGCGATGACCGTGCCCTGGTCGTTGTTGATGTGCATCGAGACGAAGTACGTGCCGACGAGCTTCTTGCTCGCGGGCGCATCGAAGTCGACGACGATGTCCTGCGACGACTTGACGAACTCGTCCTCCATGCGGACCGAGGACAGCCGCACCTTCCCGTTGCCGGGGCGCTTCTTCGGGTCGGACTGCGCGGCGGCGAAGCTCTCGAAGCTGTCCCGGTACGCCTGGAGCGTGCCCTCGACGGTGCCGGAGTACGTCAGGGTCCCCCGGTCGAGGAGCACCGCCGAGGTGCACAGAGCCTGGACGGTCTGGAGCTGGTGGCTCACGTAGAGCACGGTGCGCCCGCCCTGGGCCGCCTCGCGCATCTTCTGGATCGAGCGCCGCTGGAACTCGGCGTCGCCGACCGCGAGGACCTCGTCGATCGCGAGGATCTCGGTGTCGAGGTGGGCAGCGACCGAGAACGCGAGGCGCACGTACATGCCGGACGAGTAGCGCTTGACGGGCGTCGCGAGGAACTTCTCGATGCCGGAGAACGCGACGATCTCGTCGTAGCGCTTGTTGATCTCCGCGCGCGTCATCCCGAGGATCGCGCCGTTGAGGTAGATGTTCTCCTTGCCGGTGAGCTCCGGGTGGAACCCGGTCCCGACCTCCAGGAGCGACCCCACGCGCCCGGTGAGCTCGATGCGTCCGCGCGACGGCGCGGTGACGCGCGTGAGGATCTTCAGGAGCGTGGACTTGCCGGCACCGTTGCGTCCGACGATCCCGAGCGCCTCGCCCTGGGGCACCTCGAAGGAGACGTCGTCGAGCGCGTCGAACAGCGTGTACTTCTGCTTGCCGGTGGACCGGATCCACTGGACCGCGGCGGCCGCCGCGGTCGACGGCCGCTCGCCGAAGGCGCCGAGCCGGTAGGTCTTCCCCAGCCCGGCGACGCGGATCGCGGGTTCTGTCGTCGCCTGCACAGATGAAAGATAGTCGTCGCGACGGGCGGTGCGGCGGGGTCGGTCGGGTGAATCACGTGCAGAACCGGACGAACGCGGGTGAAAGTGCGCCAGGGCCCTCGGCCCGGGGGCGACGCGGTCCTACGATCGCCTGAACGGCACACGGTGCCGGGCCCTCACGACGGCAGGGGCGCGGATGAGCTCGCACGAGGACGGCAGGGCGGGCGGACGCCTGGACATCACCGCTGTCACCGGCCTCGCGACCGCCGTGGTGGGGGTCCTCGTCGCCGTGGCGATCGGGGGCGGTGGGGTCACCACGACGTCGAGCGGGCCGGCCGCCTTCACACCCTCGGCCGTCCCGGCGGCCGCTCCCGTCACCCAGGTCGGCGCCCTGCCGCTGTGCGGTTTCCCGCGGCTCGACCAGGTCACCGACGACGGCGTCGACGCCGACGGGCTCGAGGGCATCCGCACGGTCGTCGACGACGTCGTGACGCTGGACGACGGCGAGCTCATGACGTTCCGGGTCGTCGACGGCTCGGCGTACGTGCTCGAGTGGGACCGTGAGGCGACGTACACGGTGACCCGGTACGACCTGGCGAACGGTGACGCCGTGCGGCGCACTCTCGTCGAGCTCGACTGGGACGGGGTCAGCGAGACGTTCACCACGGGATCGTTCGAGGTCGATCCCGACGGGAGCTTCTACCTCGTCGACACGCTCATGCGTCGGCGGGACCTGCACAAGGTCGCACCCGACGGCTCGGTCGCCTGGACCGTCTCGATCCCTGAGGGAGCACACACGACCGGTGCGCTCCTCGACCTGTACGGGACCGTGCGCTGGACGGTCGACGATCGTACGGTCGTCGGTGTCCAGGAGGCAGGAGAGGTGCTGCACGAGGTGTCCGACGACGGCGATCTCCTCGGCACGGAGCCGTTCGACGGTTCTCTCCTCGCGCAGCTCCCGGACGGGCGCGCGCTCGTCCAGACTGACGTGCGCGAGGGCGAGCGCCGCTCGCGCGACCTGCACGCCGTGGGTCCGGAGGGCGACGACGCGTCCTTCCGCCTCGGCGCCTCGTGGGAGCGCGGGCGACCGTTCGGCGTCCCGCGCGTGCCCTGGCTCGACGACACCACGGGTGCCACCACCGGACCGTCGTCGGGGCCGGCGGGCGACGGCCTCGTCGTCGCCGACGAGAACCTCGGGTTCCGGTGGTGGGGGAGCGACAGCGTGTTCCGGGGCGTGTGGCCGGACACGCACAAGGACCTCGAGCAGCCGTTCGCGCTGTGGGAACGCACGCCGGTCCTGCGCGATGGGACCGCCGGGGACGCGCCCTACTACGTGCTCACGCACGGCGAGGACGACGGGTTCGCCCTCACCGAGATCACGGCCGACCGCATGGCGTACGAGCTCGGCGCGCCGGTGAAGTACAACGCGGCGAACGAGGAGCTGTTCGGCGGGCTCGGGCTCGGCGCCGGGCTGCTCGTGGACGCGCCCTACGGCGTCTTCCCCGACGGGACCGCACCGCGTGTGGTCGCCGCGTTCGACGACGCGTGGGGAGCCTCCGCCGGGACGTACCGCCTGCGCTACCAGGTGCGCGGCGACCCGCGCGTGTGGGACCCGGTGGCCGGCGAGGAGACCGTCGTCGACCTTCCGGCGGACGGCGGCGAGGTCCCGCTCGACCTGCCGCCGACCCGGCCCGGGGTGTACGAGGTCGACGCCGCGCTCGTCGACGCCGCGACGGGGGAGCCGGTCTCGGGCACGTGCCTGCGCTACACCGTGGCCGCGCCGGGCAGCGACCTCGACCCGGCGGCGCTCGCGGACGGCGCGGACTGGGGCGGTGCCGGACCGCTGCGCGGCGTGCAGCTCGCGGACCAGCTCGGCGTGGGCAGCCACCGCGCGCAGCTCGACTTCGGGGCGATCGTGCCGGACCCGACCGCCGAGCCGGACGGCGCCGCGCTCGTCTGGGACTCGCTGCCGAACGCGGCCTTCGAGCCCGACGAGGAGGAGGGCGAGGAGCCTGCCGACGTCGACCCGTTCGCCGAGCTCGCGGCCGCCGCCGAGCTCGCCGAGGAGACGGGCGTGATCCTCACGCTCCAGCTCGGCTCGGGCGGCGAGGCGGAGCAGGCCGCGGTCGAGGCCGGCACGTGGGAGGGATGGACGCGCGAGATCGTCGCCGCGGTCCACGAGCACGCACCGCAGATCCGCTACTGGCAGCCGTGGAACGAGCCGAACAACACGGGCTACGAGGACGCGGCCGCGTACGAGGAGGAGGTCGGCGCGCCGTTCGCGGCGGGCGCTCGCGACGCGTCGGCCGACGTCGTCGTGGTGGGCGGCAACACGCTCGGGATCGAGCCCGCGTGGTGGGCCGACCTGGTCGCGGCGGGCGGCTGCGACTCGCTCGACGTCGTCGGGATCCACCCCTACACCGGGTTCAACCGGTCGTGGGAGGAGGAGGGGTTCTCCGCGGACGGTGCCGAGCTGGACCGGCTGCGCGAGGCGATCGGGCCGTGCGGCGACGTCCCCGTGTGGGACACCGAGTCCGGGTGGTGGTCCGACGGCGTCGCGAACTTCTGGGCCGGGGGGTCCGACGTCGTGCGCAAGCTCCTCTGGTACGGGTCGGAGGGCGTCGACGAGTGGACGTACTTCTTCTCCGAGGGAGGGTTCGGCGAGGCCGGGAACTCGTGGTCGCTGCTCCAGTACGGAGAGTACGTGAAGCCCGCCGGCGCGGCGTTCGCGGCGAGCGCGCCGTTCCTCGACGGGTTCGGGCCTCCCGCGGCGGTCGAGACCGGGACCCCTGGCGTCCACGCCGTGCGCGCGCCCGGGACGGGCGAGGTCGAGGGCGCCGAGCTGCTCGCTCTGTGGAGCGAGGACCTGTCCACCACCGTGCGGCTCACCGCGCCAGGTGGCGCGGTCACCGTGACCGCGCGCGACCCGTACGGCGCCGAGCGCGGCCTGGAGGTCCCCTCCGGGGGCGTCGAGGTCCCGGTGGACGGCGCGCCCGTCCTGCTCGTCGCGCCCGCGGGCACGGCCCTGGAGGTCGCCCCCGTCGAGGCGTTCGGCGACGACGTCCTCGAGGGTCGGCCCGTGACCGCGACGTCGACGCACGAGGACGCGAGCGACCCCGACGTCGTCACGTCCGGCACCTTCGCCGTGCGCGAGCCCTGGCGGTCGGGGCGCCTGGCCGACGGGTCCGTCGACGAGGCGCCCGGCGTCGAGGTCGCGACCGACGGCCCGCGCACGATCGACCGCGTCGCCGTCGCGACGGCCGGCATCCGGTGCTGCACGTCCGGCCTGCGCGACTACACCGTCTCGGTCCGGACACCCGACGGCGCGTGGCAGGACGTGGCGCAGCAGACCGACCAGCTCCTCGACCGCGTCGCGCTCTTCTCGTTCGAGCCCGTCGAGGTGACGGCCGTGCGCGTGACGCTCCCGATGACGACCGAGCGCGACGTGCCCGTGCTCGCGGCGAACTACACGGGGATCGTCGGCGGGCTGCACCCCGACTTCATCCCGCTCGCGACGGAGAGCGAGTGGATCGCGACGATCAGTGCGGTCCAGGCGTGGGAGCCGGCAGGGTGAGCGCCGCCACCGGGGCGCGGGCGTCGTCAGCCGCGTGCGGCGACCGCGCGCCAGATCGCGGCGTGCTGCGCGGCGCTGCGCTCCCACGTGAACGTGGCCGCGCGCTCACGCCCGCGCCCCACGAGCGCCTCGACCTCGGCGTCGCGCGTCGTCACCCACAGCAGCGCCTCCGCGAGGCTCGCGCCGTCCGGCTCGGCGAGCACGCCGCCGTCGCCCACGACCTCGGGCAGCGAGCTGGTGCGCGCCGCGACCACCGGCACGCCCGCGGCCATCGCCTCCAGGGCGGGGAGCCCGAAGCCCTCGTAGCGCGACGGCACGACGACGGCCGCGGCCCCCGCGACGAGGCCGGGCATGAGCCCGCCCGGCAGTCGCCCCACGAGCCGCGTGCCGGGCAGCTCCGCGAACAGGGCGGTGCGGCGCGGGTGCGGCGGCCCGCTCATGACGAGCGTGAGGTCGGGCCGTGCCGCGCGGACGGCGGTCCACGCGACCGCGAGCTCCTCGAGGTTCTTGCGCCGCGACGCGCCGCCTGCGTGCAGGACGTAGGGGCCGTCCACCCCGAGCGCGGCGAGACGCTCGCGGGGGAGCGGCTCGGCCGAGAAGTACACGGGGTCGACGCCGTTGTACGCGACCGCCGGGCGCTCGGCGAGCCCGAGGACCTCCGCGGCCTCGTCCGCGCTGAACTCCGACACGCACACGACGGCCGCCGCGCGGCGGACCTCCTCGGCCGCCGCACGGACCGGTGCGGACTCGTCGTCGTAGCGCCACGACACGACGTCCTGCACGGCGACGACGTCGCGCGTCGGGTGCGGCGGCAGGTCGAGCCCGACGCGGTGCACGACGGCGCCCCGCGGGTAGACCGCGCGCCCCACGGCCCGGCGCAGGGCCGGGCCCGCGGAGCCGAGGCGGCCGAGCGGGAGCCGGTGGGTGCCGGCCAGCGGGGAGCGGAGCGAGCGGAAGACCGCGCGGTCGACGGACCAGGCGCTCGCTCCGGCGCGCCCGTCCGCGAGCGCCTCCGCCGCGCGCGTCGCGACCTCCTCCTGGTACACCTGGGCTCCCATGGGGACCTCGACCGCGACGGTCGCGACGACGAGCTGCGGCATCGGGAAGGTCCCCCTCGGGGCGTGGTGCGCGGCGGGTGCGGCACGGTCGGTGCGACCGGGGCGGTCGGTAGAGTGGCCCACTCTAGTGGCGCGGACGCCCCGCCGGACCTGCTGGAGCGGGTGATGAGCGGGTGATCGTGGACCGGGCGCGGGCCGTCCCGCGAGAGGGTGAGGGACGCATGGCAGGCCGTCGTCGGGTGGCGCTGGTCGCGAGCTCGTTCGACCCGTACACGGGGGGCGTCGAGTCGCACGTGCGCCACGTCGCGCGCGTGCTCGCGTCCCGCGGGAGCGCGGTGGAGGTCTGGACGGTCGACCGCGGCGAGCACCTCGGCACGCGCCGCGTCGACGGCGTCCTCGTGCGGTACCTGCCGACCCCGCAGCCGTCGAGCCGGCCGGGCGACGTCGCACGCTTCGCCCTCGCCGCTCCGCGGGCGGCGCTCGCGTGGGGCCGGGCGTTCCGGGCGTTCCGGCCCGACGTGCTGCACGTGCAGTGCTTCGGCCCCAACGGCGCGTACGCCCTCGGCCTGCGCACGCTCACGCGCACCCCGCTCGTGGTCAGCTCCCACGGCGAGACGTTCGCGGACGACCACGCCGTGTTCGAGCACTCGCGGCTGCTGCGGACGGCGCTGGAGCGCTCGATCGGCGTCGCGGGCGCGGTGACGGGGTGCTCGCGCGTCGTCGCGGACGACCTGGTCCGCTTCGGGGCGCCCGACGCCGTGGTCGTCCCGAACGGCGTCGACCTCGCCGGGCACGACCTGGCGGGGCACGACCTGGTCGGGCCGGGAGCGGACGACGGCGCCGCGGCGGACGGGCCCGGGCCGTCGGGTCCTGCGGTGCGCGAGCCCGTGGTCGTCGCGGTGGGACGGATCGAGCACGTCAAGGGGTTCGACCTGCTCGTGGACGCCTTCGCGTCGTCGGCGCTGCGCGACCGGGCGCGGCTCGTCGTCGTGGGCGACGGGAGCGAGGCGGGCGCGCTGCGCCGCAGGGTCGCGTCGGCGGGCCTGACGGACCGCGTCGAGCTCCCCGGACGGCTCGAGCCGGCCGAGGTGGCGGCCCGCCTCGCGGGCGCGGACGTGGTCGTCGTGCCGAGCCGCGCGGACGCGGCCCCGCTCGTCGTCCTCGAGGCGTGGCGCTCGGGCCGGCCGCTCGTCGCGACCGTGCGGGGCGGTCCCCCGGAGATCGTCACCGACGGCGTCGACGGCGTGCTCGTCGACCCCCAGGACACGCAGGCGCTCGCCGCCGCCGTGCTCGGCCTCCTCGACGACCCGGAGCGTGCGGGGCGGATCGGGGCCGCCGGTCGCCGTCGGGTCGAGGACTTCACCTGGGAGCGCGTCGTCGACCGGTACGAGGACCTCTACGCGGGGCTCGCCGAGGTCACGCCGAGGGGTCGCTGACCCGGGGCGGCTCGGGCGTCCCGTCGGCGACGGCGGGGGGCGCGACCGGGGGCGCGCCGGCCGAGCCGGCTCTCCGCGGGACGTCGAGCAGCCACACGACGGCGACCGTGACGGCCGCCGCGACGAGCAGCGAGCCGACGACGTCGCTCGGCCGGTGCGCGTACGTCACGACGGAGGCGAGGGCGGCGACCGCCGTCACGCCGAGCCCGGCCCAGCCCGCGGCCGTCCGCGACGCCGGCCACGGCCACAGCAGCCAGATCGCGACGCACAGGCCGCCGACCACGGCGACGTGCCCGCTCGGGAAGGTCTGGTGGGCGTAGCCGTAGCCCCCGAGGTCGGGCCGTACGAGGACCTCGCGGAGCCCGAGCGCGATCCCGACCGTCCCGAGCACGACGACGGCCGCGGCGAGGAGGTCGCGCCACGCGCGGCGCACGAGCGCGACCACGCCCAGAACGGCGACGACGGCCGCGCACGCCACGGGGAGACCCCGGCGCAGCGCCCCCGCGAGGTCGCGGCCGGCGTCGTGCAGGGGAGCGAGGGTCCGGAACGCCCCGGCGTCGGCCTGCTGGCCCGCGACGGTGAGGTGCGAGGCGGCCCAGAGCGCGACGAAGGCCGCGACGAGCAGCACGAGCACCACCAGGAGCGCGGAGGAGCGGGGCCGGGCCGGCACGGAGGCCGGCGCCGCAGACGTGGACACGCCCCGAGCATGACGGAGCGGCGGGGACCGTGTCACCGGTCGCGAGCGGGTGACGCCGGGTGAAAACGCCGCCTGCCCGTCGCGCGCCGCCGCCGGTCGACGTGTGGGCGCCGAGGCGTACGCTGGGATCCGTCGTCCCGCACGACGTCAGCCCGGACCCGCTCACCCTCGGTGAACCTCGGTCCGGGCCGTTCGTGCTGCCCCGTCGTGTCCTCAGCCAGCCCCGGCACCGTCCTCAACCCGGGCCCGCCCCGCGCGCGGCCGTCGACGCTCCCGACCACCGTCCTCGGAGGGACCCCACCGCATGAACCTCACCGGCATCCTGCCCGCGCTGCTCGCCGACCCCGCCGCGACGGCGGCGGTCGAGCACGTGCGCGCCCGTGGCGAGGCGGACGTGGTCGGCCCGGCCGGTGCGCGCCCGCCGCTGCTCGCCGCGATGGCGGGGGCGCGGGCCACCGGGCCGGTCGACGGGGTGCCCGACGGCGCGGCGGGCGCCGCGTGGGCGACGGGCTCGCGTCCGCTCGTGGTCGTGACGGCGACCGGGCGCGACGCGGACGAGCTCGCCGCGAGCGTGCGCGCCTACCTGCCGGACGAGCTGGCGGACGTGGTCGCGGTCCTGCCGAGCTGGGAGACGCTGCCGCACGAGCGCCTGAGCCCGCGCGCGGACACCGTCGCCAAGCGCATCGCCGTGTTCCGCCGCCTGGCGCACCCGGACCCGGAGGTCGGGCCGTCAGGCCCGGTCCGCGTGCTCGTCATGCCGGTGCGCGCGCTCCTGCAGCCCGTCGTGGAGGGGCTGGGCGAGCTCGAGCCGGTCGAGCTGCACGCCGGGTCGACGGCGGACCTGACCGACGTCGCGGAGCGGCTCGTCGCGGCGGCGTACACGCGCGTCGACATGGTCGAGCGGCGCGGCGAGTTCGCGGTGCGCGGGGGCATCCTCGACGTGTTCCCGCCCACCGAGGACCACCCGCTGCGCGTGGAGTTCTGGGGCGACGAGGTGTCGGAGATCCGCTGGTTCGCGGTTGCGGACCAGCGCAGCCTCGAGATCGCCGAGCACGGGCTGTGGGCGCCGCCGTGCCGCGAGATCCTGCTCACCGAGTCCGTGCGGGCGCGCGCGGCGGCGCTCGTCGAGCAGCTGCCGGGCGCGGTCGAGATGCTCGACAAGCTCGCCGCGGGCGTGGCCGTCGAGGGCATGGAGTCGCTCGCGCCGGTCCTCGTGGACCGCATGGTCCCGGTGCTCGAGCTCGTGCCCGACGACGCGCTGCTCGTCCTCGACGACGCCGAGCGCGTGCGCCGGCGCGCGCACGATCTCGTCGCGACGACGGAGGAGTTCCTCGCCGCCGCCTGGACGGGGGCGGTCGCGGGCGGGGCGTCGCCGCTCGACCTGTCCGCGGCGTCGTTCGAGACGTTCGTGGAGGTGCGCGCGGTCGCGCAGCGCCGCGGCCTCGGCTGGTGGACGCTGTCCTCGTTCGCGCTCGACAACCCGGACCTCGACGTGCCGACCGACCTGCCGACCGACGTCGCGGCGGGCGCCGGCGCGCCCGTCGCGGGGGGCGAACCGGCGGCGTCGGGCACGACGGCCGCGCACGTGGGCGAGAGCGCGGACGGCGTCCCGACCTTCACGATCGGCGCGCGTGACGTCGAGTCCTACCGCGGCGACGTCTCGCGCGCTCTCGACGACGTGCGCGGGCTCCAGCACGCGGGCTGGCGCCTCGTGCTCACGACCGAGGGCCACGGCCCGGCCAAGCGCATGGTCGAGCAGCTCGGCGCGGTCGACACGCCCGCGCGCCTCGTGCCGCGCCTCGACGACGAGCCCGAGGGCGGCATCGTCCTCGTCACCCCGGCCATGGTCGGCAAGGGCTTCGTCGCGCCGGGGTTGCGCCTCGCCGTCTTCTCCGAGGCCGACCTCACGGGCCGTGCGGGGACGAGCACGCGCGACATGCGCAAGATGCCGAGCCGGCGGCGCAACGTCGTCGACCCGCTCCAGCTCAAGGCGGGCGACTTCGTCGTGCACGAGCAGCACGGCGTGGGACGGTTCGTCGAGCTCGTGCAGCGCACGCTCGGCACGGGCGGCAACGCGGCGACGCGGGAGTACCTGGTCATCGAGTACGCGTCGTCGAAGCGGGGCCAGCCGGGCGACCGGCTGTTCGTCCCGATGGACCAGCTCGACCAGGTCACCAAGTACACGGGCGGCGAGTCCCCGAGCCTCAACAAGATGGGCGGGGCCGACTGGGCCAAGACGAAGACCCGCGCGCGCAAGCACGTCAAGGAGATCGCGGGCGAGCTCATCCGCCTGTACTCGGCGCGCATGGCGACGCAGGGCCACGCGTTCGGCGCCGACACGCCGTGGCAGCGCGAGCTCGAGGACGCGTTCGCGTACGTCGAGACGCCGGACCAGCTCGCGACGATCGACGAGGTCAAGGCGGACATGGAGAAGACGGTCCCCATGGACCGGCTCGTGTGCGGCGACGTCGGCTACGGCAAGACCGAGATCGCGATCCGCGCGGCGTTCAAGGCGGTCCAGGACGGCAAGCAGGTCGCGGTGCTCGTGCCGACGACGCTCCTGGTCCAGCAGCACCTCGAGACGTTCTCGGAGCGGTACGCGGGCTTCCCCGTCACAGTGAAGGCGCTCTCGCGCTTCCAGACGGCCAAGGAGTCCGAGGAGACGATCGAGGGCCTGCGGCTGGGGAAGGTCGACGTCGTCATCGGCACCCACCGGCTCATCACGGGCAGCATCCGGTTCAAGGACCTCGGGCTCGTCATCATCGACGAGGAGCAGCGGTTCGGCGTCGAGCACAAGGAGACGCTCAAGCAGCTGCGCACCAACGTGGACGTGCTCGCCATGTCCGCGACCCCGATCCCGCGCACGCTCGAGATGGCGGTCACGGGCATCCGCGAGATGTCGACGCTCGCGACGCCGCCGGAGGAGCGCCACCCCGTCCTCACGTACGTGGGCGCGTACGAGGAGAAGCAGATCGCGGCGGCGCTGCGCCGCGAGCTCCTGCGCGAGGGCCAGGTGTTCTACGTGCACAACAAGGTCGAGACGATCGACCGCACCGCGTCGCGGCTGCGCGAGCTCGTGCCCGAGGCCCGGGTGGGCGTGGCCCACGGCAAGATGAACGAGCACCAGCTCGACCAGGTGATCCGGGCGTTCTGGGAGAAGGAGCTCGACGTCCTCGTCTGCACGACGATCATCGAGACCGGGCTCGACATCTCCAACGCGAACACGCTCATCCTCGAGCGCGCGGACATGCTGGGGCTCTCCCAGCTCCACCAGCTCCGGGGGCGCGTGGGCCGTGGCCGGGAGCGCGCGTACGCGTACTTCCTCTACCCGCCGGAGCGGCCGCTCACCGAGACGGCGCACGACCGCCTCGCGACCATCGCCGCGCACACCGACCTCGGCGCCGGTATGCAGGTCGCGATGAAGGACCTGGAGATCCGCGGCGCGGGCAACCTGCTCGGGGGCGAGCAGTCCGGGCACATCGCGGGCGTCGGGTTCGACCTGTACGTGCGCATGGTGGGGGAGGCCGTCGCGAACTACCGCGGCGACGGCCCGGAGGAGCAGCCCGAGATCTCCATCGAGCTGCCGGTCGACGCGCACCTGCCCGAGTCGTACATCGCGACCGAGCGGCTGCGGCTCGAGGCGTACAAGAAGATCGCCGCCGCGACCGACGCGCCCGAGCTCGCCGAGGTGCGGGCCGAGCTCGTCGACCGCTACGGGGCGCTGCCGGACGTCGCGTCCGCCCTGTTCGACGTCGCGGACTTCCGCAACCACGCGCGCCGCGCGGGGCTCACGGACGTCACGGCGCAGGGCAAGTTCATCCGGTTCGCCCCGGTGGACCTCGCGGAGTCGGCGCAGTTCCGGCTCAAGCGCCTGTACCCGGGCACGCTGCTCAAGCCCGCGATCCGCGCGTTCCTCGTCCCGTACCCGACGACGGCGCGCATCGGCGGACGCCCGCTGCGCGGCGCCGAGGTGCTCGACTGGGCGCGCCAGCTCATCGACGCCGTGATCCTCGGCGAGGTGAGCGCGGCGGCGACGGTAGGGACGTCCTCGGCGGCCCGCTGACGGGAGCCACCACGACGTCGAACAGGTGGTCCTGGTGCGTCCGTCATCGTGACGCGCCAGGACCACCTGTTCAGGCGACCAGGATGACCTGCTCGACGTGATGGGGGTCAGGGCTTGCGGCCGTCGAGGAAGTAGGCGATCGGCCCGACCCAGTTGACGAGCAGCGCGAGCCCCCACGCGAGCTTGGTGCCGTTGACCTGCTCCGCCGGGCGGCGCAGCAGGTCGCGGTACGCCGCGGCGGTGAGCGTGACCTGTGCTGCACCCACGACCCCGACGACGATCTTCTGACCCTTGGTCAGGTCCTTCCAGCGGCGCTTGGTCCCCATGTCGTCGTCTCCTCCCGTGGTGCGTACCGCTCGACGCTATGCCGTCGGAGCCCACGGCGCACGGCCCACAGGAGCCGCGACCGGAGCGCGCGACGCCGGCCGGTCGTGACAGCGTCGAGGCGGCTCTGTAAGGTTGCAGCAATATCCGGTAAATCTCTGCAACGCTGCCGAGTCCCGGACGCGCCCGACACCCCGGGGCGCAGACAGCACCGCGTGGCCCGCACGCGCTCGATGTCGAGCGCGTCGTCGGCCGCAGCACCTCGAAGGAGCAGCAATGACGCGCACCACCGACCCTGCCGGTCCGCCGGCACCCACCCCCGCAGCGGCGCCCGGCGCCCGTCGGGCCCCCGGGCGCACGGTCCGGCGCGACGGACGCCTGCGGCGCGTCGTCGCGGCCGCGGCGTCGGCCGCCCTCGCGCTCGGGGCGGCGCTCGCCGCGACGGTCCCGGTCGCCGCGCCCGCCGCGGCGGCACCGCCCGTGCCGACGCCCGTCGTCGACTCCCCGAACGGCCGGGGCGACGTGATCCTCAACCTCTTCCAGTGGACGTGGGACTCCGTGGCGGCCGAGTGCACCAGCACCATCGGCCCGGCCGGGTTCGGCTACGTCCAGGTCTCGCCGCCCCAGGAGCACATCCAGGGCACGGCCTGGTGGACCTCCTACCAGCCGGTGAGCTACAAGATCGAGTCCAAGCTCGGCAACCGTGCCGAGTTCCAGAACATGGTGAGCACCTGCAAGTCCGCAGGCGTGGGAGTCGTCGTCGACGCGGTCGTCAACCACACCGCCGGCGCCGACACCGGGTCCGGCACCGGGACCGGCGGGACGAGCTACTCGGTCGACAACTTCCCTGGCGTCCCGTACGGCCCGAACGACTTCAACGACTGCCGGTCCAACATCACCAACTACGGCGACCGGTACAACGTCCAGAACTGCCGCCTCGTCTCGCTCCAGGACCTGCGCACCAGCTCCGACTATGTGCGGGGCAAGATCGCCGGGTACATGAACGACCTCATCGGCATGGGTGTCTCCGGCTTCCGCATCGACGCCGCCAAGCACATCCCCGCATCCGACCTCGCCGCCATCAAGGCAAAGCTGTCCAACCCGAACATCTTCTGGGTGCACGAGGTCATCGGCGCGGGCGGTGAGCCGATCCAGCCCTCGGAGTACCTCGGCTCCGGGGACTCGCACGAGTTCTTCTACGCGCGCGACCTCAAGTCCCGGTTCGACGGCCAGATCAAGGACCTGCGCACCATCGGCGACAACAAGCTCCCCTCGGACCGCGCGGGCGTGTTCGTCGACAACCACGACACCGAGCGCAACGGCGAGACCATGAACTACAAGTGGGGCGCCAAGTACAAGCTCGCCAACACGTTCATGCTCTCGTGGCCCTACGGCGCGCCCAGCGTCTACTCCGGCTACACCTGGGACAACAAGGACGCCGGTGCCCCCGGCGCGTCCGCGACGTCCGTGCCGGACGCGAGCTGCTCGAACAGCGCGTGGGTCTGCACGCAGCGCTGGACCGAGATCGTGGGCATGGTCGGCTTCCACAACGCCGTCGCCGGGACCGCGGTGACGAACTGGTGGGACGACGGGAACAACCACGTCGCGTACGGCCGTGGCAGCAAGGGGTACGTGACGATCAACAACACCGCGAGCGCCGTCACCCGCACCTACCAGACGTCCCTCCCGGCCGGGACGTACTGCGACGTCGTCGCGTCGAAGGACTGCGCCAAGAAGTACACCGTGAGCTCCTCCGGCACCTTCACCGCGACGGTCCCCGCGTACGGGGCGCTCGCCCTGCACGTCGGCGCCGTGGACGACGGCGGCACCGGCGGACCCGGGCCGGTCGACCCGAGCGGCACGACGACCGTCTACTACGCGACCGACAAGGGCTGGAACGCGTACAACGTCCACTACCGCGTCGGCACGGGCGCCTGGACCGCCGTGCCCGGCGTCGCGATGACCCCGGCCTGCACCGGCTGGGTCGCGAAGGAGATCGCCCTGCCGGACGGCGCGACGGGTGCGGCCGCGACCGTCACGGCGGCGTTCACGAACGGCTCGGGCTCCTGGGACAACAACGGCGGCAAGGACTACACCCTGAGCGGCGCGGCCGTCGCGGTCGCGGGCGGGACGGTCACGGCGGGCGACCCGTGCGAGGACGACGGCGAGGGCCCCGGCCCCGTCGAGGGTCAGGGCGACGCGTCGTTCTCCGTGACGGCGACGACGACCTGGGGGCAGAGCGTGCTCGTCGTCGGGAGCATCCCGGCGCTCGGGTCCTGGGCGCCCGCGAGCGGCGTCGCGCTCTCGGCCGCGGGCTACCCCGTCTGGACCGCGACCCTCGACCTGCCGGCGGGCACGACGTTCGAGTACAAGTACGTGAAGCGCGACGGCGGCGGGAACGTCGTCTGGGAGAGCGGCGGCAACCGCACCGCGACGGTCGGGCAGGACGGCTCCGTGACGCTGTCGGACACCTGGAGGTCGTGACCTCGCGTCCTCGGCCCCGCCCCGGTCTCACCCAGACCGGGGCGGGGCCTCTGCTGTGTTGATCGGCTGCCAGGCCTCCTCCGCTCGCCCGTCGTCTCGCCCGGCCTGGTCGACCCGGGCCGGCCGAGGGAGAGCCCTGGTCGCGCGAGGGAGAACCGTGGTCGCGCGAGGTAGAGCCCTGGTCATCCGGATGGCGCGCGGTGGCGATCGGGAATAGTTCAACCATTGTCGGAACCCGGTGGATGCCCCTAGGGTGTGGCCCGGGCGCGCCGGTGCGCCCGGGGCGCGATGCGCCCGTGCAGCCGATCGCAAGGGAGCGACGACGATGAGACGCACGTGGAGGACCGCCGTGGCGGGGGTGCTCGCCACCCTCGTAGCGGGCGGGGGAGCGAGCGCGGCGACGGGGATGGATGTGAGTAATGTGCCGATGTCTGTCCAAGTCGATAACGATATCGATACCGTTCTAGAGAACGATTTCGAATCGGCGACGTCGGCGCCGTGGGCCGCACGGGGGCCGGTCACCGTGACGCTGACCGACGCGGAGGCGCACGGTGGGGCGTCGAGCCTCGCGGTGACGGGCCGGACGGCGGACTGGCACGGCGTCGCGACCGACGTGCTCGCGCTGCTGGAGCCGGGCGTCGCGTACGACGTCGAGGCGTGGGTCAAGCTGCCCGCGGGCACCACCGGGTCCTCGGGCGTCCACTTCACCGTGCAGGAGACGGGCGCGGCGGGCGACGCGTACACGTGGGTCGGCGGGGCCGTCGCGGCGACGGCCGACGGGTGGGTGGAGATCGGCGGGACGTACACCCTTCCCGCGGGCCTCACGGCGGCGACGCTCTACGTGGAGGCCGCACCGGTCTCCGGCGCGCACCCGTCGTTCCTCCTCGACGACGTCCGCGTGACGACCGTCGCGACCGACCCGGGCGACGTCGTGCCCGGGGGAGCGGTGGACCCTGTCCCGACGCCGGTGCGCCTCGCCGAGGGGACCGGCGACGTCGCGGCCCTGACGTTCGACGACGGGCCGAACCCCGGGACGACGCCCGCGCTCCTGGACTTCCTCGCGGAGCACGACCTGCACGCGGTGTTCTGCGTCATCGGCCAGAACGTCGAGGCGCCGGGCGGCGCCGAGCTCCTGCGCCGCATCGTCGACGAGGGGCACGTGCTGTGCAACCACTCGACGGGCTACGCCGACATGGGCGCGTGGTCGGCCGACCAGGTCCGGGCCGACCTCGTCGAGAACCTCGGCATCCTCCGCGACGCGCTCGGCGACCCGGCGTACCCCGTGCCGTTCTTCCGCGCGCCGAACGGCTCGTGGGGCGCGACCCCCGAGGTGGCCGTCGCGCTCGGCATGCAGCCCCTCGCGGTCGTCAACACGATCTCCGACTGGGAGACCCAGGACGTCGAGACCCTCACCGCGAACCTGCGCGCCGCGATGAGGCCCGGCGAGGTCGTGCTCGCGCACGACGGTGGCGGCGATCGCGCGGGCACGCTCGCGGCGGTCGAGACGGTCGTCGCGGAGCGGCTCGCGGCCGGCTGGGAGTTCACGTTCCCGGCGGGGACCCCGCCGCGCGGGGGCGACGTCCTGCTGGAGACCGGCTTCGAGGACGGCCTCGGCGGCTGGGTCCCGCGCGCGGGCGACGCGACGACGCCGTCGCTCGACCTCACGGACGTGGCGCACGGCGGCGCGCAGGCGGCGGTCGTCTCCGGCCGCGACGGTCAGGGCGACGGCATCGGGCACGACGTGACCGGGCTGCTCGCCGCCGGCACGACGTACGAGCTCAGCGCGTGGGTGCGCTTCGCCGAGGGCCAGCCCGCGGACGACGTGTGGCTCAGCATCGCGCGCACGGTGGAGGGCGCGACGTCGTACTCGACGCTCGCCCAGCTCTCGGGGATCACGAGCACGGGGTGGACGCAGATCACCGCGACGTTCCCAGGCGCCGCCGCGGACGAGGCGCTGCTCTACCTGGAGACGGACTACAACGGCGACAACACGAGCGACCTGCTCGTCGACGACGTCGTGCTGCGCGTGCCGGCGCCGCCCGCGGTCGAGGACCTCACGGGCGTCAAGGAGACCGTCGACGTCCCGATCGGGGTCGCGATCGACAGCCGCGAGACCTCCGGCGCGGCGTCCGAGCTGCTGCTGCGGCACTTCGACCAGGTCACGGCCGAGAACCACATGAAGCCCGAGGCCTGGTACGACGAGGACCGGACGTTCCGCACGCACCCCGAGGCCACGGCCCTGATGGACTTCGCGGCCGCGCACGACCTGCGCGTCTACGGCCACGTGCTCGTGTGGCACTCGCAGACGCCGGACTGGTTCTTCGAGGGCGCCGACGGCGCACCCCTGACGACGTCGGAGGCGGACCGGCAGGTCCTGCGCGACCGCCTGCGGACGCACGTCTTCTCCGTCGCGGGGTCGCTCGCCGACGCGTACGGCCCGTTCGGCGGCGGCAACCCGCTCACGGCGTTCGACGTGGCGAACGAGGTCGTGTCGGACGGCGCGGAGAACCCCGACGGCCTGCGCCGCTCGGAGTGGTTCCGGATCCTCGGCGAGGAGTACCTCGACCTCGCGTTCGCGTACGCCGACGAGGCGTTCAACGACGTCTACGCGGACCCGGCGGCCAAGGAGCGCGGTGAGCGTCCGGTCGCGCTGTTCATCAACGACTACAACACCGAGCAGGGCGGCAAGCAGGACCGGTACCACGCGCTCGTCGAGCGCCTCCTGGCGCGCGGCGTGCCCGTCGACGGCGTGGGTCACCAGTTCCACGTGAGCCTCTCGATGCCGGTCTCCGCGCTCGAGGGCGCGATCGAGCGGTTCGCCGACCTGCCGGTGACGCAGGCCGTCACCGAGCTCGACGTGACGACCGGCACCCCGGTCACGCAGGCGAACCTCGTCGAGCAGGGCTACTACTACCGGGACGCGTTCCGCGTGTTCCGCGAGCACACCGACGACCTGTACTCGGTCACCGTGTGGGGCCTCACCGACGGCCGGAGCTGGCGCGTCGACAGCGGTGCGCCGCTCGTCTTCGACGACGCCCTGAAGGCCAAGCCCGCCTACCACGGCGTGGTCGACGGCGAGCTGCCCGCCCTCCTGCGCACGGCCGACGTGTTCGCTGGGGACGTCGCGCTCGACGGCGACGCCGCCGCGGCCCCGGACTGGCAGCGGCTCCCGCTGCACACGTTCGCCGCGCCCGGTGGCCCCCCCGCGGGCGACGTGGGCTTCCAGCTCCGCTGGGCCCCGGACCACCTCACCGCGTTCGCGAGCGTCGACGACGCGACCGGCGACGCCACCGATGTCGTCACGTTCGTGCTCGGCGGCACGGAGCACGCCGTCGGCCGTGACGGGACGACGAGCGCGGGGGTCTCCGCGGAGGTGACCGAGCGCGCGGGCGGGTACGACGTCGTCGCGCACCTGCCGCTCGTCGGCGCCGCGCCCGGAGACACGCTCGCGCTCGACGTGCGCGCGACCGACGGCGGCGCGACGTCCGCCTGGAACACGCCCGGCGCGACGGGCACGCTGCGCCTGCTCGAGGAGCTGTCGTACCTCGAGGTCGCGCACGCGTCGGCCGTGCCCGCGGTCGACGGCGACATCGACGCCGTCTGGGCGGAGGCGGGTGCGCCCGTGACCACCGCGAAGGAGGTCCAGGGGAGCGGCGGCGCGGTCGCGACCGTCCGCACCCTGTGGCGGGACCGGACGCTCTACGTGCTCGCCGAGGTCGCCGACCCGGTGGTGGACGTGAGCGGCTCCGACCCGTGGGTGCAGGACTCCGTCGAGATCTACGTCGACGCGGGCAACGCCAAGAACGGCGCCTACCGTGACCTGGACACCCAGATCCGCGTGAGCGCCGAGAACGCAGTGTCGTTCGGCACGGGCGACGAGGCGGCGCAACGGGCGCGCGTCACGAGCGCGACGTCCCGGACCACCGACGGGTACGTCGTCGAGCTCGCGGTCGACCTCGCCGACCAGGGCGGCGAGGGGAGCTTCCACGGGCTCGACCTCCAGGTCAACGACGCGTCCGACGGCGCGCGCACCGCGATCCGCAACTGGGCGGACCCGTCGGGCGCGGGCTACCAGTCGACGGCCCGCTGGGGCGTCGCCCGGCTCGTCGGCGCGGGCGCCGCGCCCGAGGTCGCGCTCGACGTCGAGGCGTCGGCGCGCTGCCTCGCGGGCAGGGCCTACGTCGCGGTCCGGGCCACGAACCGCGAGGCCATGCCCGTCGACGTGACGCTCACGACCCCGTACGGGACGCGGACGTTCCCGGCGGTGGCGCCGGGCGCCAACGCGTACCAGTCGTTCGCCGTCCGCGCGACGTCGGTCCCGGCCACCACGGCCACGATCACGGCGACGCGCGACGCCGGGGGACCCGCCTCGACACGCGACATCGCGGTGGACGCACGCACCTGCTGACCCGCCGCCGAGCAGGTGGTCGTGGCCCGTCCGGACGTCCGGACGAGCCACGACCGCCTGCTCGACCGGCAGGAACCACCTGCTCGGCCGAACCTACGATGAACCGGTGACCGCACCCTTGCCCTCGGCTGCTCAGCCCGCGCCCGACCCCGGTGCCGCCCCCGACCCGCTGCGCGACGTCGTCGCCGTCATGGACCGGCTGTACTCGCCGGGCGGGTGCCCCTGGGACCGGGAGCAGACGCACGAGTCGCTCGTGCGGTACCTGCTGGAGGAGGCGCACGAGCTGGCCGACGCGATCGAGACCGGCGACCGCGCGGGGATGCGCGAGGAGCTGGGCGACCTGCTGCTCCAGGTCCTCTTCCACGCCCGCATCGCGAGCGAGGAGCCGGATCCGTTCACCGTCGA
The DNA here is from genome assembly GCF_042269845.1 of Cellulosimicrobium sp. NPDC055967. NCBI lineage: Bacteria > Bacillati > Actinomycetota > Actinomycetes > Micrococcales > Promicromonosporaceae > Cellulosimicrobium > Cellulosimicrobium sp. NPDC055967. Next base: position 121,261 of record NZ_JBHJYJ010000012.1, read on the forward strand.
CGACGTCGCCGCCGACCTCGCCGCGAAGCTCGTGCGACGCCACCCTCACGTGTTCGCCGACGCCGAGGTCACCGACCTCCACCAGCAGTGGGACGCGATCAAGAAGGCCGAGAAGCAGCGCACGTCGGTGCTGGAGGGCATCTCGCACACCCAGGGTGCGCTCGCCCGCGCGCAGAAGGTCCTCTCCCGGGCCGGCCGCGGCGGTCTCGGCGACGCGGTCGGCGCGGCGCTCGCGGCGCCGTCGGGCGGCGCGGCCACCGGGGCCGGCGGCGAGGGCACGACGGCGGACGAGCGGCTGGGGCGCGAGCTGCTGGCGCTCGTGGCGCGCGCCGAGGCGGACGGGCTCGACGCCGAGGCGGCGCTCCGCGTCGAGCTGCGGCGCGTCGAGGGTGAGATCGTCGCGGCGGAGACGACCCCGGCCTGAAAGCTGGCGCACGGCGAAGGGGCCCGCCGCCGGAGCGGCGGACCCCCTCGCCGTCAGGAGGGCGGTCCGGTGGAGAAGGGGCCGGTGCCGGCCGGCCCCACGGGCCGCTCTACCCGGTCAGGGGCCTCCGGTCACCGTCGAGACGGTCGAGATCACCGTCTCCGCCGTGCCCTGGTCGTCCGTGTAGCCGACCACCACCCGGATCTGGTGCCCGGCCTCGGCGGCCGTCACCTGGTACGCCGTCGGCACCACGTTCTCCAGGACCCGGACCGTGGCGAAGCCGTCGGTCGACGCTTGCCACGCGTACGTGATCCCGGCCTCGGACGACTCCTCGAGCCCGTCGCCGTCGGTGAACCCGCCGAGGTTCAGACCGCTCCCGACCGTCACGACCTCCGGCGACAGCACGGGCTGCGTCGGGACGTCGTTGACGTTGACGACCGCGGGCAGCGCCTCCGAGACGATCGAGCGCAGCTGGCCCTGGTCGTCGCGGAACGTGACCACGACGCGCAGGAGCATCCCGCCGTCCCCGTCACCCGGGGTGAAGGTGTCGACCCGCCCGTTCGGGGCGTCAGGCAGCGTGTCACCCGTCGCGGACGGCTCCCACTCCTCGCCGCCCTCGCCCAGCTGCCAGGCGAACCGGACGTTCGTCGGGTTCTGGACGAGCGACCCGTCGAAGACGACCGTCGCCGTGAGCGGCAGGTCCTCCGTCGGGGGGTCGATCTGGCCGGCGAACGTGACGGTCCCGAAGGACGCGCACGCCTCCATCGTGGCCAGGACGAGGCAGCCGTCACCGAACTGCAGCATCTCGACGTTGCGCAGGACGTCGCGGCCGTCGCTCTCCTCGAGCTCCGCGGCGCCCGTGTGCTCGACGGCGGTGTAGCCGTCGCCGAGGTCGGTCACCTCGTACGCCTCCCGGTCGAACTGGTAGACCGCCGTGTCGATCACGCCGTCCGCCTCGTCGTCCTCCACGATCTCGCGGACGATCGAGATGTCGCCCGGGTTGATCTCGCCCGAGAAGACTCGGGTCTGGAGCTGGGCCGCGTTGTCGAAGCGTTCGTCGCCGACGGCGAGCTGCACGCGCAGGTATGCGTCGCCGTCGATGAAGTCGTTCCCGCCCCGACCTTCGACGAGGTCGGAGCCCGGCCCCCCGATGAGCAGGTTGCTCTGCCCGTCCTGGTCGGCCGCGAGAGGGTCGTCCATGAACCGCAGCGCGTAGTCCTCGTGCCCGCCGCCCGGTCGGAGGATGGCCTCCAGCCCGGGGAACAGGTCGAGGGTCTCCTGCGTCATCTTGTGCAGCGGCACCTCGTTGTCCGGGATGTCGTCCACGCCGAAGCCTTGCCCGCGCAGGACGTCGTTGCCGCCACCGCCGGAGAGCGCCTCGACGAGGTCGTACCGGTCGCGGACCGCCTGGACGTCCGGGCGCTGCAGCGTCGAGAACCTCAGATCGGCGTCCACGCCGCCGTTCTCGCCGTAGTACGTCACCCAGTCGTAGCCGATGGCGCCCTCGTGCCGGTCGGTGCCGAAGGCTCGGCCGACGAGCACGTCGTCGCCACCCTCACCCTCGATGTCGTCGTTGCCCGGTCCGCCGACCACGACGTCGTTCCCTCCGATCGTGTCGTTCTGGAACTGGTTCGCGTTGTCGCCCTGGGCCAGGTCGGCGTGCGAGCCGCCCTGGATCCAGTCGTCACCCTCGCCGCCGAAGACGTTCGTGCGCCCGGCACCGCCGAGCACCACGTCGTTCCCCGTGCCGGCGAAGATGTCGTTCGGCGTGTCGTTGCCGCCCACCACGAAGTCGTTCCCGTGGCTCGCGAGCAGCAGGTTCACGCCGGGACCGCCGTTGATGGCGTCGTTGCCGAGGCCACCCTTGATGTTGTCGTCGCCGAAGCTGTCCGTGAGGATGTCGTCGCCCGGTCCACCGATGATCTCGTCGTTCCCGGAACCACCCTCGATGCGGTCGTTCCCGCCGTAGCCCCACAGCGCGTCGTCACCCTGGCCGCCGCGGATGCGGTCGGCCTCGGTCCGGTTGCCGTGGATCTCGACGTGCTCGTCGCCGTCCCACCGATACGTTCCGTCGCCCATCTGGGTCAGCTGCGACGGCCAGGGGTCGGGCAGGTTCTCGAGGTCGAGCGACGGGTCCGGGACGGAGAAGATGTCCGCCGGGAGGAGCGACGCGTCCGTGTTGCGCTGGATGAGCTTGGCGAACGAGTTCGCCTCGAGCGCCGCGAAGAGCTGGTTCCCCTGGTTGCGGAACAGGTAGTAGAACCGGTCGCCGAACTGCAGGTTCTCCAGCTGCTTCTCGAACACGAAGTTGAACGTCGAGCCGAGCATGCCGCCGAACGGGTCGAGCGCCTCCGCGAGGCCCCCCGTCCAGAAGTCGACGTCTTCCAGACCCGTCGTCGTGAGGCCGTCCGCACCGTTCGCCCAGGCGCCCGTGCTGTGCACGAAGTCGAGCCGGTCGGCGGGAAGGTCCGCAGGGACGGGTGGCGGCGGGGTGAGCTGCTGCTGGACCGCCGGGCTGATGACGCCGGTCCCCCCGAGCACCGTGATGCGGCCGGGGTCGAGGCGCCTGAGCTCCGCGAGCACGCCGGCGGGCGCGGCCGTCGGAGGGACGAGCAGGAGCGGACCGCCGCTGAGACCGGCGACCGGGGCTGCTGCGAGAGCGTCCGGGAAGTTGGTCCCTGCTGCGACGAACGCCGCGGGCGCCCCGGACGGGTACGCGTACCGGCTGATCAGCAGGGCTGTCTGGTAGCGGTCGGCGCCGCCCAGCCGGGTCACGGCTCCGGTCGTGTACGTGCCGAGCCGCGTCTCGACGGCCGGGCTGATGACGCCGGTGCCGCCCAGGACGACGATCCTGCCGGGGTTCAGCCGGTCGAGCTCGGCCGCGATGGCGGCGGGGACCGAGCTCTGCGTGACCAGGAGGACCGGAGCACCGTCACGTGCCGCGACGGCCGCACCCGCGAGCGCGTCGGGGAAGTTCTCCCCGCTCGCCACGTAGGCGACGTCGACGCCTGCCGGGAACGCCGAGGCGCTGACGTTGGCCGTGGTCTCGTAGCGGTCCGCGCCGAACACGCGGGTGACCGCGCCGGTGGTGTAGGTGCCCAGACCGTTGAGGACGTCCTGGCTGACCGCTCCCTCACCGCCGAGGACGACGATGCGCTGCGGCTGCAGCCGGGCCAGCTCGGCCGATGTCGCGTGGGGGATGGTCCCCGGCTGCACGAGCAGGATCGGACCGCCCTGGGACGCGGCCGCGGGCCCGCCGGCGAGCGCGTCGGGGAAGTTCATCCCGCTCGTCACGTAGGCCACCGGCACCCCGGGCTCGAAGAACCCGCTGCTGATCTGGGCGGCCGTCGCGAACCGGTCGCTCCCACCGACCCGGAAGGTCACCTCCTGGCCCTGCAGCGTCCCGTTGACGAGCAGGGAGGCGGCGTCCCGCTTGGCGTCGACGGTCGTCGCGGCCAGGATCGTCGGGTGGGTGCCGTAGGCGGCGACGAAGTTGACCAGCGACGCGTTGCTGCCGCCGCGGCCGAAGTTGTTGCCGTTCTTGAGCCCGAGACCGAAGTCGTGCCAGCTCTCGTACGGTTCGAGCGTCGGCGACCCGGTCGCGGCGAAGAACGTCCGCCGGGCCTCCTGGAGACCGGGCGTCCCGGTGTCACGACCGCGAAGCATGTTGATCGTCGCGAGGTCGAGCGGCAGGCCGAGCAGGTTGTTGCGCAGCGTGCCGATGACGTGCTCGTCGATCTGCCCGGCCACCTGGTTGGTCGTGCCGTTGACGACGGCGCCGGCCGCCTGCTCGGGGGTCAGCGTCCCGTCGTCGTCGTACGTCCGGGGATTGAGGAAGCCGTCGAGCAGGCTGACCCCCTCCGTCCCGAATCCCTGGCGGTCGATCTCCTCCGTGAGCATCGAGTGCCCGAACCGGTAGACGACGTGCGCGTACTCCGCCACGATCGCCGGGTCGACGGTCGCGTCGTAGCTGTTCTCGTTGAACACGATCGGGTCGACGTTCGGCTGGATCTTGCGGGCGAACTCCTCGAAGACGAGGTGCTGGTACTGCATCTCCGTCGCGAAGCGTGCCGCCTGGAAGAGCCGCTGCTCATAGCTCCAGTCGTCGTCCTCCGGTCCCGGGAGCTCGTCGCCCGACCGCTTCGTCGGCCACTGGTGCTCGAGGCCCTGGTAGGCCTTCTGCAGCTCCGGGTTCTCGGCGAGCACCCCGTCGATGTAGCCGACGAGGCGGTTGTGCTCTGCGTGGAACACGTGGTGCACGGCCGTGAGCCCGATGTTCTCGTTGCCGCGGCCGTCACCGGTGACGAAGTGCTCGTCGAGCGAGACGTTGTCGTAGCCGGCGAGCGACTGGTCCGTGACCGGTGACCCGTCCGCGTTGAACAGGGGGACACCCGGCGGGATCGGGCTGCCCTCGTCGTCGAACTGCTGCGGGACGAGGTTGCCGTCGGCGTCGAACAGCGGGGTCGAGCCGTGCGCGATGTCGTCGAGGAACGCGTGCGCGGTGCCGAGCGCGTTCGCCGTCGGGACGGGGTCGGTGACGTCCCCCTCCACGTTGAGGGGGTCTTCCGTCGCGGGGTCGCCGTCCTCGTCGGTGACGAGCAGCGGGAAGCCGTTCGGGCCCGGGATGAAGTTGCCGTAGAGGTCCACGGCGACCTGCGGCACGTTGAGCACGTCGGCGTCGGTGAGCGCGATCCCGAGGACCTCGTTCGCCTGGCGCTTGACGTCGGCCCACGTGGTGAGGCCTCCGGTGCCCCCGCCGGGGAGCGTGCCGTCCAGCAGCCGGCCCGTGTCGTGCGGGACGCCGTCCCGCAGCTCGTACTCCCGCAGGAAGACCTGGTGCGCGGGGTGCGACGTGTACGTCTGGTTCTGGTCGACCCACGGTGTGGTCTGGTTGTTGTGCTCGTCGTCCGAGGTCCCGACGACGCCGTCGGGGCCGGGGAGGCGCGTGGCCCGCGTGAGGACGAGGAAGTTGGTCCGCGACGCCGGGTCGTACAGCGGGTCGTCGGGCTGCAGCGGGACGACGAGCGTGCCGTTGCCCCCCTTGTTCACGAGGTCGAGGCCGTGGTCGAAGAACTGGCCGAAGAACGTGAACCAGGCGTTGAAAGGGGCGGAGAGGCCCTCGTCCGGCGCCGTGTTCGGGATGTACACGGAACCGTCGGGACGGACCTCACCGCCCTCGGTGCTCTCCGCCGCGTTGACGGCGGCGGGGTTGTCGGCGCTCTGGTCGACGATCAGGTTGGAGATGATGCGCGGGTCGGCGTCGTAGACGAAGCTGCCGGGCGCGAACATCGAGTAGCAGGTCGTGCCGGCTGCGCACACGTCCGTCGCGCCGGGAGGGTTCGGCGGCGAGAACGGTGGGCCGGGATCGGCCTCGCGCCACGTGGTCCCCAGGTGCCGGGGGAACGGGCGGTCGGCGCTGCCGTACTCCTCCTGGCCGGCGAGCAGGTTGTTGAACGAGCCGTCGACGGTGCGCAGACCGAACGGGAGGGCAGGGCTCGGGACGCACTTGCCGCTCCTGTCGGTCGGGTCGTCGCAGAGCAGCGTGCCGCCCGCGGAGTGCGCCTCGGAGACGTGGATCTGCTTGAGGATGAACTCGAGGTCGTGCGCGGTCAGGCGGAACGACGGGTCGGGATCGGTGACCGCCGCAGCCGGGGTGCTCACGAGTGTGCCCGCGAGGATAAAGGCGAAGAATGCGGCGATGAGCCTTCTGGTCCGCCCATTTCGCCGCGCTCGTTCCGAGCGCATTTCATAGAGCTTCATGGCGTCTTGTACCCCTTTGAACGGTGCTGTCTTCGTTGGCAGCACTACGGTTCGTAGCGTCACGCTACTGCTGGACCAAGGTGAACGGTAGGTGAACACCGGGTGAACTTGCCCGGTATTGCGCGCCCCGGCGAATGGCAGCGGCAGGCAACGAGTTGGACGGTTGTGGGGGTCAATTGAGCCGGATTCTCCGAGATTAGACCTGGTCGATCGTCCGACTCGCCGCGCGTCGTCCTCCCCTGCGGGACCAACGTCACGGGCGCTCCCGTCGAGGGTCCCGCGTGCGGGACCACGGACCGGACGCAGCGGCGCAGGTCACATCCGGGCACTAGGCTGGGGTCGTAAACCCACCACCGTCGCGGGCGCGCACGCGGCGTCCCGGGTTTCCCTGCCCGGGTCGGCCACACCCCATTCGAAGCGCCCGCAGCCCTGCCCCGAAGGAGCACCTGTGGCCAGCATCGAAGCCGTTGGAGCGCGCGAGATCCTCGACTCCCGCGGAAACCCGACCGTCGAGGTCGAGGTCGTCCTGGACGACGGGACGTTCGCCCGCGCCGGAGTGCCGTCGGGCGCGTCGACCGGTGCGTTCGAGGCCGTCGAGCGCCGTGACGGCGACAAGTCCCGCTACCTGGGCAAGGGCGTCGAGGGCGCGGTCAACTCCGTGATCGACGACATCGCCCCGGAGCTCATCGGCTTCGAGGCCGAGGACCAGCGCCTCATCGACGCCGCCCTCATCGACCTGGACGGCACCCCGAACAAGGGCAAGCTCGGCGCGAACGCGATCCTCGGCGTCTCGCTCGCCGTCGCGAAGGCCGCCGCGAAGAGCGCCGGCCTCGACCTGTACCGCTACGTCGGCGGCCCGAACGCGCACGTCCTGCCCGTGCCGATGATGAACATCCTCAACGGCGGGTCGCACGCGGACTCGAACGTCGACATCCAGGAGTTCATGGTCGCCCCGATCGGCGCGTCCTCGTTCCGCGAGGCGCTGCGCACGGGCGCGGAGGTCTACCACTCGCTGAAGTCCGTGCTCAAGGGCAAGGGCCTCGCGACGGGCCTCGGCGACGAGGGCGGCTTCGCTCCGAACCTGCCGAGCAACCGCGACGCGCTCGACCTCATCCTCGTCGCGATCGAGCAGGCCGGGTTCGTCCCCGGCAAGGACGTGGGCCTGGCGCTCGACGTCGCCGCGACCGAGTTCTTCCAGGACGGCGCCTACCAGTTCGAGGGCAAGGCGACGAGCTCGGAGGACATCATCGCGTACTACGAGCAGCTCGTGCGCGACTACCCGCTGGTCTCCATCGAGGACCCGCTGTCCGAGGACGAGTGGGGCGCCTGGTCGCAGCTCGTGGCCGAGGTCGGCGACAAGGTCCAGATCGTCGGCGACGACCTGTTCGTCACCAACCCGGAGCGCCTCGCCAAGGGCATCGAGCTCAAGGCGGCGAACTCGCTCCTGGTCAAGCTCAACCAGATCGGCACGCTCACCGAGACGCTCGACGCCGTCGAGCTCGCGCAGCGCAACGGCTTCACCGCGATGGTGTCGCACCGCTCGGGCGAGACCGAGGACACGACGATCGCCGACCTGTCCGTCGCGACGAACGCCGGCCAGATCAAGACCGGTGCCCCCGCCCGCGGCGAGCGCATCAACAAGTACAACCAGCTCCTGCGCATCGAGGAGGCGCTGGACGACGCCGCGCGCTACGCCGGTCGCGGCGCGTTCCCGCGCTGGACGGTGCAGGGCTGACCTGCAGCTGACCGTCCGGTCACGCAGCAACCCCGCCGGGGCGACCCGGCACCCGGAGCCCGGTGGGCCGCTCGTCGGCCCGCCGGGCTCCGGCGTGTCCGGCGCCGAGCGTGTCCGGCCCCGAGCGTGGGCGAGCCCGCGCCCGCCGCCGAGCCGGTGCGCGCCGCCGCAGGTCACGGCCGCGGGTGAAGATGTCGTGTCGATCGGCTCACGTTCGCGGGCGCACCGCGCGTGCTCCCGGGGCCGGGGCCGTCGCGGCAGCACAATCGGGGCATGCCGTCCTCGCGCCGCCCCCCGCGCCCCGGTGCCCCCGCGCGTCCGGGGACCGGGCCCGCGCGCGGGTCCGGGTCGAAGCCGGCGCCCCGTTCCGGCTCGACGGCCGCCGGTGCGTCCCGCCCGCCGGCGTCCAAGCCCGCGGCGCCGAAGGGCGCGTCGGGCACGCGGCCGACGACCGGGAAGAGCGCTGCGACGGGCCGCACGAGCGGGGCGAAGTCCTCCTCGCCGGCGGGCGCGCGCCGCCCCGCCGCGCGGACGCAGCGACCGGCACCGTCGCGACGGGCTGCCGGTCCCGCGCCGGAGGACCGGCGCCGGAGCCGGTACGGCTTCCTCCTGCCCGAGGTCGTCACGGTCCGGACCCTGGTGCTGTCCGTCGTCGTGCTGCTCGCCGTCGTGCTGCTGCTGCCGACCCTGCGGGCGTACGTCAACCAGACGGGGGAGCTGCGCGAGCTGCGCAACGACCTCGCGCAGGCGCAGACCCAGCACGACGACCTCCAGTCCGAGCTGGACCGCTGGGACGACCAGGCGTACGTCGAGCGCGAGGCGCGAGACCGCCTGAACTTCGTCATGCCGGGCGAGCGGCCGTGGCGCGTGCTCGACCCGGAGACCGTGGTCGACGACATCGACCCGCAGACGGGGCAGACGATCACCGACGGCCCCGTGCAGGGCTACGAGGACGGCACTCCCTGGTACGAGGCGATCTGGGCGTCGGTGCAGGTCGCGGGCGAGCAGCCGGTGTCGTCGGGAACGGGCGAGGGGGCCGGGACGGCCGACGACGGGGCCGGCGAGGAGTCTCCGCCCGCGGGCGAGGAACCGGCCGGCGACGGCTCGGCCCCGTCGAGCGGGGAGAATGGGTGACGCGTCGACCCGACGCGCCCGACCGACCCGAAGGAACACCCGTGCCCGACGCCCGCCTGGCCATCCCCGCCGACGACCCGGACGCCGTCGTCACCGAGCGCGACCTCGAGACCCTCGCGGAGCAGCTCGGGCGCACCCCGCGCGGGGTGGTCGGCATCGCCGCGCGCTGCGCGTGCGGGCGGCCGCTCGTGGTCCGCACCGCGCCGCGGCTCGAGAACGGGACGCCGTTCCCCACGACCTTCTACCTCACCCACCCGGGCGCCGTGGCGGCCGCCTCGACGCTCGAGGCGAACGGCGTCATGAAGGAGATGTCGCAGCGCCTCACCGAGGACGAGGAACTCGCCGCCGCGTACCGGCGTGCGCACGAGCACTACCTCGCGCAGCGGGAGTCGCTGGGCCACGTCGAGGAGATCGACGGGATCTCGGCGGGCGGCATGCCGACGCGCGTCAAGTGCCTGCACGTCCTCGTGGGGCACGCCCTGGCCGCCGGCCCCGGCGTCAACCCGCTGGGCGACGAGGCGCTCGAGCGGGTGCGCGACGTCTGGCGCCCCGACCGCTGCACCTGCTGACGTCGTGGCACGCTTGGTCGCATGACCTCTGGCTCCACCTCTCCTCTCACCCGTGACCCGGGCGCGCTCGCCGCGACGGCACCCTCCCCGGCCCCCGCCGGGCCCGGCACCTCGCGCGTGGCCGCGATCGACTGCGGCACCAACTCGATCCGCCTGCTCGTCGCGGACGTCGACCCGGCCGCGGGCACGCTCGTCGACCTCGACCGGCGCATGGAGGTCGTCCGGCTCGGCCAGGGGGTCGACCGCACCGGCCGCCTCGCGCCGGAGGCGCTCGCGCGCACGCTCGAGGCCGCGCGCCGCTACGCCGACGTGATCGCGGAGCTCGGCGCGACGCGCACGCGGTTCGTCGCGACGTCGGCCACGCGGGACGCCGAGAACCGCGACGAGTTCGTCGCGGGGGTCCTGGCCGCGCTGGGCGTGGAGCCCGAGGTCGTCTCGGGCGAGGAGGAGGCCGCGCTGTCGTTCCGCGGTGCGACGTCGACGGTCGCTGCCCTGCGTCCGGGCCCCTACGCGGTCGTCGACCTCGGCGGCGGCTCGACCGAGCTCGTGCTCGGCACGACGACGCCCGACGCCGCGTTCTCGATGGACGTCGGGTGCGTGCGCATGACCGAGCGGCACCTGCGCTCCGACCCGCCGACCGCCGACGAGGAGGCCGCGGCCCGGGCCGACGTGCGGGCCGCGCTCGACGAGGCGGCGTCCGTCGTCCCGCTGGGGGAGGCGGTGATGCTCGTGGGCCTCGCCGGGTCCGTCACGACGGTGACGGCCCACGCGCTGGGCCTCGCACGGTACGAGCGGGAGCGGATCGACGGCGCCGTGCTCCCGGTCGACGCGGTCCTCGCGGCGTGCGACGACCTGCTCCACCGCTCGCGCGCCGAGCGCACGGCGCTCGGCTTCATGCACCCGGGCCGCGTGGACGTCATCGGCGCGGGCGCGCTCGTGTGGTCGGAGGTCGTGCGCCGCGTGCGCGACGACGTCGCCGCTGCGGGCGGGTCGCTCACCGAGGTCGTCACGAGCGAGCACGACATCCTGGACGGGATCGCCTGGTCCATCGCCTGACGCGCCCGCCGAACCCGGGGTCGCTCCCCGCCCACGCTCTGGGGTGGGGAG
>NZ_JBHJYJ010000013.1:0-92463 GCF_042269845.1 Cellulosimicrobium sp. NPDC055967
AGGTAGAACCTCCGGTCTCGAGGTAGACGCCTGCGGGTTCTCCCTCGAGACCGGAGGCTCTACCTCGCGGGGTAGGGTCCGCCCCGTCGTCAGGCGGTGGCGCGGGCGGAGCCGGCGGGGGTGCCGCGGTCGTCGGCGAAGTCGCCGGTGACGAGGTACGTCACGCGCTTGGCGATGGAGACGCCGTGGTCGCCGAAGCGCTCGTAGTAGCGGCCCACGAGGGTGACGTCGACCGTCTCCTGGGGGGTCCCGGTCCACGTGCCGTCGAGCAGCGCGGTGAAGGTGTCCTGGTGCAGCTTGTCGAGCAGGTCGTCGTCGCGCTCGATGTTCGCCGCGACGGTGAGGTCGCGCGTCGTGAGAAGCGTCGTCGTCCGGCGGGCGACGCGCACGGCGGCGTCGTGCATCTGCTCGAACGTGCGGTGCAGCGACGGCTCGATCGCGCGCGCCGGGTAGCGGCCGCGCGCGACCTGCGCGATGTGGCGGGCGAGGTCGCCCATGCGCTCCAGGGTGGCGCTCATGCGCAGCGCGCTGACCACGACCCGCAGGTCGGTGGCGACGGGCTGCTGCTGGGCGAGGAGCAGCACGCACCGCTCGTCGAGCTCGCGCTCGAGGGCGTCGATCGTGTGGTCGTCGCCGATGACCGTCTGCGCGAGCTGCAGGTCAGCCGTGAGGAGCGCCTGCCCCGCACGGTTCACGGCCGACTCCACCAGCCGGCTCATCTCGGCCAGGTCGTCGCCGACCTGCTTCAGCTCGGCCTCGAAGATCTCCCGCATCGCTTCCCTCTCGTCGTGACCGGTCGGTCCGGTCCGTGACGGCGTGCGCCCCTGCGCGCCGGGCGGCGCCCGGGCACGCCGTCGGCTCCCGTCACGCTCGCAGGCGCGGTCGACCGGGCGGTGAACTCCAGGGCGCCGCGAGGTGAACTCTTGGCGGCTCGCGCCCGTGCGGGCGCCTGTTCGGCCGGTGGGGCGCGCGTACGACCGTACGCTGGACGTGTGCAAGCCGAGAGTCTGATCGAGGGCGCGACCGTGCTCCTCGCCGGTGTCGTGGGCGTCGTGGTCGGCGTGATCGCGGCCATCGCGTTCCGCGTGAGCGAGCGCCAGCAGCGCGCCGCGCGGGTGGAGCCGACGCCCGAGCTCGACGAGGGACTCGTCCGCGTGCTGGCCGTCCTGCGGTCCGCCGCCGTCGTGCTGGACGAGGAGGGCGAGGTCGTCCGGGCGAGCCCGCCGGCGTACGCGCTCGGCGTGGTGCGCGGTGACGCGGTCGCGCACGCGGCGATCCGGGACATGATCGACGACGTGCGCCGGGACGGGGTGATCCGCGACGAGGAGCTCGAGCTCCCGCGCGGGCCGGTCGGCCGGGGCACGGTCATGCTCCAGGTCCGCGTCGCCCAGGTCGGCCCCCAGCACATGCTCGTGCTCGCGGAGGACCGGACGGAGGCGCGGCGCGTCGAGGCGATCCGGCGCGACTTCGTCGTGAACGTGTCGCACGAGCTGAAGACGCCGGTCGGGGCGCTCGCGCTGCTCGCCGAGACGGTGCAGGACGCCGCCGACGACCCCGTGGCGGTGCGGCGGTTCTCCGCACGCATGCAGTCGGAGGCGACGCGTCTGTCCGCGCTCGTGCAGGAGATCATCGAGCTCTCGCGGCTCCAGGTCGCGGGCGCGCTCCAGGAGGTCACGGTCGTCCCGGTGCGGGGCGTCGTCGAGGAGGCGGTGGACCGCGCGCGCACGACGGCGCAGGGCAAGGGCATCACGCTCACGACCGGGGGAGAGCTCGACGCCGCGGTGTACGGCGACCACAACCTGCTCGTCACCGCGGTGCGCAACCTCCTCGACAACGCGGTCGCCTACTCGGGCGAGAACACGCGCGTCGGGGTCGGCGTCTCGCTCGCGGGCGACCTGGTCGAGATCGCGGTCGTGGACCAGGGCATCGGGATCTCGGCCGACGAGCAGGCCCGCGTGTTCGAGCGGTTCTACCGCGTGGACCCCGCGCGCTCGCGCGACACCGGCGGGACGGGCCTCGGCCTGAGCATCGTCAAGCACGTCGCCGCCGACCACGGCGGCGAGGTCACCATGTGGTCCGAGCCGGGACGCGGCTCGACCTTCACGCTCCGGATCCCCGCGGCGGACGTGCCGACCGCGCAGGCGCCCGCCGCGCCGTCGGGCACGACCCACGACGCCGCCGGGGACGAGGGCACGGCCGGGGCGGACCCCGGGACCGTGCAGCACGACGTGCGACGGGCCGCGCAGGCACCCGCACGGGACGAGGACGTACAGAACAAGGAGGTAGGCGCGTGACGCGCATCCTGGTGGTGGAGGACGAGGAGTCGTACCGCGACCCGTTGACGTACCAGCTGCGACGCGAGGGCTTCGACGTCGTCGAGGCCGCGACGGGCACCGAGGCGCTGGAGCGGTTCGACGCGGACGGGGCGGACCTGGTCCTGCTCGACCTCATGCTCCCCGGGCTCAGCGGCACCGAGGTGTGCCGCGAGCTGCGGCAGCGCGGCGACGTGCCCGTCATCATGCTCACGGCGAAGGACTCGGAGATCGACAAGGTCGTGGGCCTCGAGCTGGGTGCGGACGACTACGTGACGAAGCCGTACTCGTTCCGCGAGCTGCTCGCGCGCGTGCGGGCCGTGCTGCGCCGCAAGGGCGGGGAGAACGGGGGCGAGGTCGTCGCGGAGAGCGCGCTGGAGGTCGGTCCGGTGCGCATGGACGTCGAGCGGCACACGGTGAGCGTCGACGGCCAGGTCGTGCCGTTCCCGCTCAAGGAGTTCGAGCTCCTGGAGCTGCTCCTGCGCAACGCGGGGCGCGTGCTCACGCGCGGGCAGCTCATCGACCGGGTCTGGGGCACGGACTACGTGGGCGACACCAAGACGCTCGACGTCCACGTGAAGCGCATCCGGTCGAAGATCGAGCCCGAGCCGGCGAGCCCGCGCTACCTCCTCACGGTCCGCGGGCTCGGCTACAAGATCGCGGACGGCGTCGGCCAGACCTGACCCTCCGGCGCAGCGCACGAACGGCCCCGGCGCGTCCCTCACGGACGCGCCGGGGCCGTCGTCGTGCGGCGCAGAGGCCCCGGCCGGCCGCGGGCCGGCCCCTGCCCGACCCGGTCGGGAACGTGGCACGGAAGGTCTGTGCACTGTTCATCCCTCGTTCACCCGCTCTCGGGGAACGCGTCACCCGGCGCTCTTAGCGTCGGGATCGTCACCGGCGCTCGCTGGTGCCACGAGACGCTTGAACAGGATGGAACGAAGAGTGAAGCTCAGCCGATTCTCCCGTGCTGGATCCGCCGTCGCGATCGGTGCGCTCGCGCTGACCCTCGCCGCCTGCGGGTCGGACGACCCCGTCGGCAGCGCCGACGGCGCCACCGACGGTTCCTCCGAGGGCTCGTCCGAGACCGCGAGCGACCTCAGCGGTGAGCTCAACGGTGCGGGCGCGAGCTCGCAGGAGTCCGCCATGGAGGCGTGGCGTGCCGGGTTCCAGAGCGCGAACCCCGACGTCACCGTCAACTACGACCCGGTCGGCTCCGGTGGCGGTCGCACCCAGTTCCTCGAGGGCGGCGTCGCGTTCGCCGGCTCGGACGCGGTGCTCAAGGAGGAGGAGATCACGCAGTCGCAGGCCGTGTGCGGCCCCGACGGCGCGATCGACCTCCCGGTCTACGTCAGCCCGATCGCCATCATCTACAACCTGCCGGACGTCGCGGAGCTCAACCTCGCGCCGGCCACGATCGCGGGCATCTTCAACGGCACGATCACGCAGTGGAACGCGCCGGAGATCGCCGCCGACAACCCCGACGCGACGCTCCCGGACCTCGCGATCACGCCGGTCCACCGCTCCGACGAGTCGGGCACGACCGAGAACTTCACCGAGTACCTCGCCGCGACCGCCGGGGACGCGTGGGGCCACGAGCCGAGCGGCGACTGGCCGACGCAGGGCGGGGAGTCCGCGCAGGGCACCTCCGGCGTCGTGCAGACGGTCCAGGGCGGCGAGGGCACCATCGGCTACGCCGACGCCTCGAAGGCCGGCGACCTCGGCACCGCGAGCATCAAGGTCGGCGAGGAGTGGGTCGCGTACTCGCCCGAGGCCGCCGCGAAGGTCGTCGACGCGTCGCCGCGCGTCGAGGGCCGTGGCGAGCACGACATCGCGGTCGAGCTGGACCGCACGACGACCGAGGCCGGCGCCTACCCGCTGGTGCTCGTCTCGTACGCGATCGCGTGCACGAGCTACGAGGACGAGGCGACGGGCGACCTCGTCAAGGCGTTCCTCACGTACATCTCGAGCGAGGAGGGCCAGTCGGCCTCCGCGTCGGCCGCGGGCAACGCGCCGATCTCGGAGGACCTGCGCACGGACGTCCACGCGGCGATCGAGGCCATCACGGTCGGCGCCGCCGGCTGACGACCGCCGGGAACCAGGGGGCGGCGGGGGCTACGAGCCCCGCCGCCCCTCACCCGCGAGATCGCCCGCGACCCAGACCTCACGCAGCAGGACCGCATGCACCGGGAGCACGAGTGACCACCACAGCCCCACCCACGACGCCGGGCGCCACGCCGAGCCCGACGCCTCGCGCGGGCGCCCCGCGCCGCCGGGCCCGGAACACCGACCGCGGCGTCAACCGCGCGTTCCGCTGGACCGCGACCGGCGCCGGAGGGCTCATCCTCGCCGTCCTCGCCGCGGTCGCGATCTTCCTCGTGCTCCGCGCGTGGCCCGCGCTCACCGCGGGCGGGGACGTCCTCGGCGAGGAGGTGTCCTGGTTCCCGGAGGGCGCGTCGCTGCTGTCGTTCGTCGGTCCGCTGATCTTCGGCACGCTCCTCGCGGCCGCGCTGTCCCTCCTCCTCGCGACGCCGGTCGCGATGGGCATCGCGCTCTTCATCTCGCACTACGCGCCGCGCCGGCTCGCGTCGACCCTCGGGTACGTCGTCGACCTCCTCGCGGCGATCCCCAGCGTCGTCTACGGCCTGTGGGGCTCGCTCGTGCTCCCGCCGATCGTCGTCCCGGTGTGGTCGTGGCTCGCGGACACGCTCGGGTGGTTCCCGCTCTTCGCCGGGCCGGCGTCCCCGACCGGCCGCGTCCTGCTCACCGTCGCGCTCGTGCTCGCGGTGATGATCCTGCCGATCATCACCGCCGTGAGCCGCGAGGTGTTCCTCCAGACGCCGAAGCTCCACGAGGAGGCGGCGCTCGCGCTCGGCGCGACCCGCTGGGAGATGATCCGCACCGCGGTGATCCCGTTCGGACGGTCCGGCGTCATCTCGGCCGCGATGCTGGGCCTCGGCCGCGCGCTCGGCGAGACGATGGCCGTGCTGATGATCCTCTCGCCGGGGCTCCTCTACTCGTTCAAGATCCTGCAGGCCGGGCAGCAGCAGACGATCGCCGCGAACATCGCGGCCGACTTCCCCGAGGCCAACCCGCTCGGGGTGAGCACCCTCATCGCGACAGGTCTCGCGCTGTTCGTCATCACCCTGCTCGTCAACATGGGCGCCCGCGCGATCGTCGCGCGGCGCAAGGACTTCTCGGGAGCCAACTGATGAGCGCCCTCAGCACCAGCCCCGCGCGCGGGGCCTCCGCCCCCGACCCGGAGCGCACCGCCTCCGTCCGCGCGCTCCTGCGCGGTGCCGACGCCGGCCGCCGCCGCAAGGACCGCACGATGACGGTCCTCATGTGGGGCGCGTTCGCCCTCGCGATGGTGCCGCTCGTGTCCGTCGCGTGGACCGTCGTCGTGCACGGCATGGAGCGGTTCGACGTCTACTTCCTCACGCACTCGATGCGCGGCGTGTTCGGCGGCATGGACGCGGGCGGCATCTACCACGCGATCCTCGGCACGCTGCTCATCACGCTCGGCGCCGCGGTGATCTCGGTCCCGATCGGCCTGCTCGCCGCGATCTACCTCGTCGAGTACGGCCGTGGCCCGCTGGCCCGCGCGGTGACGTTCTTCGTGGACGTCATGACGGGCATCCCGTCGATCGTCGCCGGCCTCTTCGCGTACGCGCTCTTCGCCGTGGTCTTCGGCCCCGGCGTGCGCATGGGCATCGTCGGCTCCGTCGCGCTGTCCGTGCTCATGATCCCCGTCGTCGTGCGCTCGTGCGAGGAGATGCTCCGGCTCGTCCCCAACGAGCTGCGCGAGGCGGCCTACGCGCTCGGCGTGCCCAAGTGGCTCACCGTCGTGCGCGTCGTGCTGCGCACGTCGATCGCCGGCATCACGACGGGCGTCATGCTCGCCGTCGCGCGCGTCATCGGCGAGACCGCGCCGCTCCTCATCACCGTGGGCGTCGTCGACTCCATCAACGGCAACCTCTTCGAGGGCCGCATGATGACGCTGCCCGTGTACGTGTACCGGCAGTACAGCCAGGGCCTGGTGCCCTGCAGCAACGTCACCGACGTCGTGTGCATCCCCGACATCAACTACGACCGGGCCTGGGCGGCCGCCCTGACGCTGATCCTCATCGTCATGCTGCTCAACCTCGTCGGGCGACTCGTCACCCGCTGGTTCGCCCCCAAGACCCTCCGCTAGAACAGGACACCCCGATGGCACAGCGCATCGACGTCAAGGACCTCAACATCTACTACGGCGACTTCCTCGCCGTGCAGGACGTCGGCATGACGATCGACCCCAAGTCCGTGACGGCCTTCATCGGCCCGTCCGGGTGCGGCAAGTCGACGTTCCTGCGGACCCTCAACCGCATGCACGAGGTCATCCCCGGCGCACGCGTCGAGGGCACGGTCGCCATGGAGGGCGTGGACCTCTACGGGGACGACGTCGACCCGGTCGCCGTGCGCCGTCAGGTGGGCATGGTCTTCCAGCGGCCCAACCCGTTCCCGACGATGTCCATCAAGGAGAACGTCCTCGCGGGCGTGAAGCTCAACAACAAGCGGATCTCGAAGTCCGCGGCGGAGGAGCTCGTCGAGACCTCGCTGCGCGGCGCGAACCTGTGGAACGAGGTGAAGGACCGCCTCGACCGCCCGGGCTCGGGCCTGTCCGGCGGCCAGCAGCAGCGCCTGTGCATCGCGCGCGCCATCGCGGTCAAGCCGCAGGTGCTCCTCATGGACGAGCCGTGCTCGGCGCTCGACCCGATCTCCACGCTCGCGATCGAGGACCTCATCGCCGAGCTCAAGGACGAGTACACCATCGTCATCGTCACGCACAACATGCAGCAGGCGGCGCGCGTGAGCGACCGCACGGCGTTCTTCAACATCGCGGGCACCGGCAAGCCGGGTCGCCTCATCGAGATGGACGACACCGCGACGATGTTCTCCTCGCCCACCCAGCAGGCCACCGAGGACTACATCTCCGGCCGCTTCGGGTGACCTGATCCCCACAGGCCGGCCGACCCGGCCGGACGACGACGGCGCCCCTCCCGGTCCGGGAGGGGCGCCGTCGTGCGCGGGGCGGGAGGGTCAGGTCGCCGAGCCCTGGAGCGTGCCCGTGACGTCGGTCCCGTCGGTGTCGAGGACGCACTGGACCACGCGGTCGTCGACCGTGTTCCAGCCGTCCTCGCGCGGGGTGAAGGGCCAGAAATAGTAGGCGGACTCGTCGTAGGAGAGGCCGACGAAGCCCTCGAACTCGCCGAGGCAGAAGTCCTCGGCGCTCGCCTGGACGGCCTCGTCGCCGGGGTAGTCCCCCTCGGGGAGCTCGGTCTCCGCGTAGACCTCGGCGTCGTGCGGCTCGGAGCACGGGACGACGGGCACGGACTCGACGTTCTCGCCGTCGGGCAGCTTCGACGTCACGATGCAGTCGCCGACCTGGATCGAGAAGACGTCGGCGTCCGACGCCTCGGTCACCTCGCCGCCGGGCTCGTCGCGCTGGGCCTCCGACGGCCCGGAGATCTCGTCGAGGATCGCGCCGCAGCCCGATGCGGTCAGGGCGAGGGCGACGGCGCTCACGACGAGGAGGAGCGGCCGACGGGTGGTGCGGGACAGGGTCACCTGGGTTCCTTCGTGGACGTGCCCCGACCACGACGGTCAGGGCGGCACGCGAAGGTTAGCGCCCACCGGTGACACTGCCCGAGCCCATTTCCGGCCCGGGCCGTGTCACGTCACGGCAGCAGGTGCGCGTACTCCTCGAGGGTGCCGTCGAGGACGGGCAGCGACATGCCCTGCTCCTCGCCCGAGGTCACGCTGACCGTCACGGGCAGCATGCCCCCCGGGGCCACGTCGACGCGGCCGATCTGCGCGTCGAACCCGTCCTCCGTGCCGAGGTAGACGGTCTCGCCGGCGGCGACGGGGACGGTCACCGGGTCGCCGCCCTCGGGCGTCACGTCGAACTCCACGTCCTCGGTCGAGTCGTTGGCGAACGCCCCGACGAGCGCGCCGGCGTCGCCGTCGGCCGCGCTCACGACGAGGAGGTTGAGGCCGCGCAGGTCGTCGGTGAGGTCGACGCGCAGGCCGTCCGACGGCGAGTAGGGGCGGTTCGTCTCGATGGGGGAGCACGCGGACGCGACGGCCACGCTCGCGACCACGAGGGGGACGGCCCAGTAGCGCGCGCGGCCGGTCGCTCGGGACGCCGCGCGGGTCGCTGCTCGGGGGGTCGGGATGCGGGTCACGTGCACTCCAGGGCTGCGAGAGGGGGGACTGGATTCCGCGCCCAGCCTAGTGCGTCGGGCGAGGCGGGGCGGCCGGAACCGGCTCTCCGGGAGGGTGGCGTGAGCGGCGTCACGCGGGGTCGCGCGCCCGCGTGGCGCGCCCGACGGCGGTCGGCGGGCCTCCGCGCCCCGCTCGCCGAGGTTCGTGAGGCGCGCTGACACGGCTCTGACCTGCGAAGACGCCCACCAGGGGGACTTGTCAAGGGGCGCAGGGGCTCGGATTTCCGGCCTTCCGCGTGGTAAGGTGGACCACCGCGAAAGGGGACATCTGCAGATGACGTTCACAGTAGGCGAGACCGTTGTCTACCCGCACCACGGAGCCGCACTGATCGAGGAGATCAAGACGCGCACCATCCGCGGAGAGGACAAGATCTACCTCAAGCTCAAGGTCGCGCAGGGCGACCTGACCATCGAAGTCCCAGCCGAGAACGTCGACCTCGTCGGCGTGCGTGACGTCGTCGGCCAGGAGGGTCTCGACCGCGTTTTCGAGGTGCTGCGTGCACCCTACACCGAGGAGCCGACCAACTGGTCGCGTCGGTACAAGGCGAACCTCGAGAAGCTGGCGTCGGGCGACGTGATCAAGGTGGCGGAGGTCGTGCGCGACCTGTCGCGCCGGGACGCCGACCGCGGCCTCTCGGCCGGCGAGAAGCGCATGCTCTCGAAGGCCCGGCAGATCCTCGTCTCGGAGCTCGCGCTGGCCGAGCACACCGAGGAGGAGAAGGCCGAGGCCATCCTCGACGAGGTGCTGGCCTCCTGACGTCCCGGGCCTCGGCCCGAGCGACAGACCACCGGGGAGGGCGCCGTCCGGGCGGACGGCGCCCTCCCCGTCGTCGTGCCCGGGTAGCGTGTGCCCGTGCCGACTCTTGCCGTCCTCACCGCCGCGGGCTCCGGGACCCGTCTCGGGCTCGACCTGCCCAAGGCCCTCGTCGAGCTCGACGGCCTGCCCCTGGTCGTCCAGGCGGCGCGCCGGCTGTGCGCGTCCGGGGCGGTCGACACGATCGTGGTCACGGCACCACCCGGCCTGCGGGAGCACGTCGCGGCGCTGCTCCGCGACGACCCGGCGGTCGACCGGCCCGTGCGGGTGGTCGAGGGCGCGGGCACCCGCCAAGCCTCCGTCGCCGCCGGCCTGCGTGCGGGTCTGGGCGCCGACGAGTCCGGCACCGGGACCGGGGAGCACTCGGCCCCCGCGCAGCCCGCGGTCGACGTCGTGCTCGTCCACGACGCGGCGCGACCGCTCGCGCCGCCCGCGCTCGTCCGCCGTGTCGTCGAGGCCGTCCGGGCGGGCCACGGCGCCGTCGTCCCGGGGCTGCCGGTCACGGACACGATCAAGCGCGTGACCGCCGCACGGGCGGGCGACCCGTCCCGCGCGGAACCCGTCGCCGAGACCGTGGACCGGGCGGCCCTGCGCGCGGTGCAGACCCCCCAGGGGTTCGACCGGGCGCTCCTGGTCCGGGCGCACGAGGCCGCGAGCCACCGGGCCGACGACGAGCGGTCCGCCGCGACCGACGACGCCGGCCTCGTCGAGGCGCTCGGGCTCCCCGTCCACGTCGTGCCCGGGGACGCCGCCGCCGCCAAGATCACCACCGCCCACGACCTGCGCGTCGCCGCGCTGACCCTCCGGGAGGACCGATGACGACCCCCGCCGAGCACGCCGAGGCCGCGCTGCACCGTGGCACCGTGCCCCCCTTGCCGCGGACGGGAGTCGGCGTCGACGTGCACGCGTTCGCCCCCGAGGGCGAGGAGCGGGAGCTGTGGCTCGGCGGGCTGCGCTGGCCGGGCGAGCGGGGCCTCGCCGGGCACTCGGACGCGGACGTCGCCGCGCACGCCGCCGCGGACGCGCTCTTCTCGGCGACGGGGCTCGGCGACCTGGGCTCGAACTTCGGCACGAGCGCGCCCGAGTGGGCGGGGGCGAGCGGGTCGAGCCTCCTCGCCGAGGCGGCGCGCCGGGTCCGGGCCGCCGGGTTCGAGATCGGGAACGTGGCCGTGCAGGTCATCGGGAACCGCCCCCGCCTCGGGCCCCGCCGGGCCGAGGCGGAGGCCGCCCTCGGGGCTGCCGCGGGCGCCCCGGTGACGCTCACCGCCACGACGACCGACGGTCTGGGGCTCACGGGCCGCGGGGAGGGCGTCGCGGCCGTCGCGACGGCCCTCGTCGTCGCCGTCGGGACGCCCGCGTGACCTCAGCCCGTGGGGGCGAGCTGCACGCTCTCGAGGACGGCACGCGCCTGCGCGGCGCCGTCGGCGTCGGCCTCGGCGTACGAGGCCGTGAGGTCGACGACCCAGGCGTCCGGCCCGTCGCCGGTCCGGACCGCCACGATCTCCTGCGCGACGACGGCCCCGGCGGTCTCGTACGTGCCCGCGACCCGGAAGGCGGGGAGCTCGCCGAGGGTCGTCGGGCCCTGGCCGTCGACGCCCGGAGCCCAGCCGGGGATCGCGCTGACGGCTGCCGCGGTCGCGGCGCCGGCCTGCTCGAGCGGCTCCGTGGACTGCTCGCCCGTCACGACGACGTTCGCCCGGAACTCCTCCGGGCCCGTCCCGCTCGGCGCGCGCAGCACGAACGCCCCGTCGCGGGTGACGCGCTCCCAGCCGGGGGGAGCGGTGACCTGGACCGGGACCTCGGGGACGTCGTAGGTGACCGGCGCGTCGTCGCCCCCGGTGCCCGCGGGGCCGCCGCAGCCCGCGAGGGCCAGCACCGCGGCCACCGGGATCACGAGGGGCGCGGCGGTCCAGAAGGTGCGGGGGTGGCGCGGTCGGGGCACGGTCGTCCTTCGTCCAGGGCGGTGGGTGTGGCGGGCTGGGCGGGCTCGGGGTCTCGGCTCGCCATTCTCGCCTCCCGGCGTCCCGGGTGCCAGGCCCACGAGCAGACACTACGATCGCTGAGAGCGCATCGATGTGTTTGACTTTCCCAAGAACGACACATGGGATGAATCGCACATGAACCGAATGTCCGTCGAAGAACGCCGAGCCCAGCTCGTCGACGCGGCGATGACCATCGCCGTCCGCGAGGGCGTCGAGGCCGTCACGATCCGTGGCGTCGCGGCCGAGGCCGGCGTCTCGCTCGGCGTCGTGCACTACTGCTTCGAGGACAAGGACGAGCTCCTCCAGGCGATGGGCAACAGCCTCGCGCTCGTCGCGTCCGAGCCGGTGCGCGCCGCACTCGACGTCGACGGCGACGTCGTGAAGCTCGCGCACGCCGCCGCCGACGGCCTCTGGAGCGGGCTCACGCCGCGGCGGCACATGCGCCTCCTCACGTTCGAGTTCGCGACGGCGGGCGTGCGCAGCCGCGCGCTGCGCTCCGTCGCGCACACGCACCTCGAGCAGACGTGGGCGATGACGCGCGGCTTCCTCGAGAACGTCGCCGAGCGCGGGAACGTCACCTACTCGATGGACATGGGCTTCCTCTCGCGCATCGTCGCCGGGTACATCGACGGCATCGAGATCGCGTGGCTCGTCGAGCAGGACGACGAGACCGCGGTCCGCAGCTTCCACGCGCTCGCCGAGTACGTGCTGTCGCTCATGGTCCGTCCCGACGGCTCGCCCGTGCGCGAGCACGGCCCGGAGCCCGTCTCCTGACCGACCGGCGCGCGGACCGGGGCGGCGGCCGTCAGCCGCGCGCGGCCGCTCCCGGCGCACGCCCGAGCACCCGGTCCGTGTACGCGTTCGCGAACACCCCGTCGGGGTCCGCCGCGTCGCGGACCGCCACGGCGTCGTCGAACCGGGGGTAGAGGTCGCGGAGCCGCTCGGCGTCGAGCCCGTGCAGCTTGCCCCAGTGGGGGCGCCCGCCGACCTCGGCGACGATGCGCTCGACGGCGTCGAAGTACCGCGCGTGCGGCAGGCGCGCGTACTGGTGCACCGCCACGTACGCGGTCTCGCGCCCGTGCGCGGTGGACAGCCAGACGTCGTCGGGCGCCGCGAACCGGACCTCGACCGGGAAGGGCACGTGCTCGCCGGACCGGTCCAGCCAGCCGTCGATGCTCGACAGGACGTCCACCAGGCGCTCGCGCGGTACCGCGTACTCCATCTCGCGGAACCGGACGCGGCGCGAGGTGACGAAGACCTGGTGCGACGGCGCGACGTAGGTCCGCGGCGCGAGCGCGCGGGCCGAGACGGCGTTGAGCCGCGGCGTGACGCGCGGCACCGCGGTCGCGAGCCGGTTGACGAGCTCGAACGCTCCGTTCGACAGCAGCTCCTCGTCGACCCACGTGCGCGCCCGCGCGACCGGCCCGGGACCGGTGGTCCGCAGCCGCTCGAGCTCCGCGGCCTCGTCGTCGGGGGCGAGCCGGTTGTTGCGCTTGGTCAGCGCCCGGCGCGTGTGGGGGAACCAGTAGAACTCGAAGTGGTCGTTGCCGCCGACGAGGCCGTCGGGGTCGTCCGGCGTGCCGAGGCCCTCCAGCACGCGGTCGAGCGGCCACGGCTCCTCCTGCGCGCGGAGCAGGAACGCGGGCACCACCTCGAGCGTCACCGCGGACAGGACGCCCGTGACCCCGAGCCCCAGGCGGCTCACCTCGAAGAGGTCGGGGTCCCGCGTCGCCGACGCCTCGCGGACCTCGCCGTCCGCCCCGACGACGCGGACGCCGCGCACCTGGGTGGCGAGCCCGCCGAGCCCGGCGCCGGTCCCGTGCGTGCCCGTCGAGATCGCCCCGGCGATCGACTGCCGGTCGATGTCGCCGAGGTTGCGCATGGCCAGGCCCGCGGCCGCGAGGGCCTCGTTGAGCCGGTGCAGGCGGATGCCCGCCCCGACGGTCACGAGGATCGCGTCGGCGTCGGCCTCACCGGGTGCGCCCGTGCCGCGCGCGATGCGCTCCACGAGCCCGACGCGGTCGAGGTCGAGCAGGAGCCCGTCCGTGACGGCCGCGGGGGTGAAGGAGTGGCCCGCCCCGACGGCGCGCACCCGCATCCCCTCGGCGGCCGCGCCGGCGACGAGCCGCCCCAGCTCTGCCTCGTCGCGCGGGGAGGCCCGGCGGCGCGGGGTCGCGGAGGCCGTGCGGGCCCAGTTGGTCCAGGAGAGGGCGTCGTCGCTGCTCACAGGTCGTACTGTCTCACGCCCCCCGGGTGGCGTACGTTCTCCCCATGACGACCGACGCGGCGCCCGGACCGGGCTCGGGGACGAGGACGGGGACGGCCGACCCTGCCGGGGACGAGCGCGGTGCGACGCCGTCGCTGCTCGCCCGGCTGACGCGCGCGACCGCGGACCTCGACGGGCCGCTCGCCGTCGTCGACCTCGACCGGTTCGACGCCAACGCCGACGAGCTCCTCTCCCGTGCCGGGGGCGTGCCCGTGCGCGTCGCGTCGAAGTCGGTGCGCGTCCGCTCGCTGGTGACGCGGGCGGGCGAGCGCGGCTTCCAGGGCGTCATGGCGTTCTCGGTCCGCGAGGCGCTGTGGCTCGTCGACGCGGGCGTGCGCGACGTCCTCGTGGGCTACCCCTCCGTGGACCGCGGTGCGCTCGCCGCGCTCGCGCGGCACGAGGCGGGGCGGCGCGAGATCACGCTCATGGTCGACGACCCCGCGCACCTCGAGCTCGTGCGGCACGCGCTCGCCGAGGCGGCTGCGGGCGACGCGCCCCCCGTGCGCGTGTGCCTCGACGTGGACGCCTCGCTGCGGGTCGGCCTCGGGCTCGTCACGGTCCACCTCGGCACGCGGCGTTCGCCGTTGCACGACCCCCCGGACGTCGCGTCGCTCGCCGCCCGGGTCGTCTCGACGCCCGGGCTCGCGCTGCGCGGCCTGATGTTCTACGAGGCGCAGGTCGCCGGCATGCCCGACTCGAGCCTCGCCGTCCGCGCGGTCAAGCGGCTCTCGGTGCTCGAGCTGGGGGAGCGCCGCGGCGAGGTCGTCGCCGCGGTGCGCGACGTCGTCGGGCGAGACCTCGAGCTCGTGAACTCGGGCGGCACCGGGTCGCTCGAGACGTCGTCCGCGGACGGCGTCGTCACGGAGGTCACCGCCGGGTCGGGGCTCTACGTGCCCGGGCTGTTCGACGAGTACCGCTCCTTCCGCCCGCGCCCCTCGGCGTTCTTCGGCCTCGACGTCGTGCGCGTCCCCGCGCCCGGCTGGGCGACGGCGTTCGGCGGGGGCTACGTCGCGTCCGGCCCCGCGTCGCGCAGCCGCCTGCCGCGCGTCGCCACGCCCGGGTGGTCGCTCACGGGCCGCGAGGGCGCGGGCGAGGTCCAGACGCCGCTGCACCGGACCCGCGGCGCCGCGGGCGCCCCCGACCTCGGCGTGGGCGACCGCGTCTGGTTCCGGCACGGGAAGGCCGGGGAGGCGATGGAGCGGTTCGACCGCGTGCACCTCGTGCGCGGGGACGAGGTGGTCGACGTCGTGCCCACGTACCGCGGGGAGGGCAAGAGCTTCGGCTGACCGGGCCGGCCGTGGCCGGACCGGGACCGGCCGTGAGACCTGCCCGTGCCGCTTCGGCCGTGGTGGTACGTCCCCGGTACCCTTGCGGACGTGACTCTTCGCCTGTTCGACACCGCCACGCGGGACGTGCGCGACTTCGTGCCCCTGACACCGGGCGAGGTCGGCATCTACCTGTGCGGCGCGACGGTCCAGGCGGCCCCGCACATCGGCCACATGCGCTCGGCCGTCGCGTTCGACGTGCTCGTGCGCTGGCTGCGGCGCGGCGGCTCCCGCGTGACGCTCATCCGCAACGTCACCGACATCGACGACAAGATCCTCGTGAAGTCCGCCGACGCCGGCGAGCCGTGGTGGGCCTGGGCCGCGACGTACGAGCGCGCGTTCACCGCCGCGTACGACGCGCTCGGCGTCCTGCCGCCCACGTACGAGCCGCGCGCGACCGGGCACGTGCCGGACATGGTCGAGCTCATGGAGCGGCTCGTGGGGCGCGGGCACGCGTACACGACCGGTCCCGGCGACGTGTGGTTCGACGTGCGCTCGTGGTCCGAGTACGGCTCGCTGACCAACCAGCGCCTCGAGGACCTCAACCCCGTGCCCGACGACGTCCCCGCGGACGCCGAGGAGGCCGCCGCCAAGCGCGACCCGCGTGACTTCGCGCTCTGGAAGGCGCCCAAGGAGGGCGAGCCCGAGACCGCGTCGTGGCCCACGCCGTTCGGCCGCGGGCGCCCCGGCTGGCACCTCGAGTGCTCCGCGATGGCGCGCCGGTACCTCGGCGACACGTTCGACATCCACGGCGGCGGGCTCGACCTGCGCTTCCCGCACCACGAGAACGAGCAGGCGCAGTCGCGCGCCGCGGGCTACGGGTTCGCGCAGCACTGGCTGCACAGCGCGTGGGTCACGCAGGGCGGCGCCAAGATGAGCAAGTCGCTCGGCAACGGGCTCCTCGTGCGCGAGGTCCTCGCGACCACGAGCCCGGCCGTGCTGCGCTACGCCCTCGGGTCCGTGCAGTACCGCTCGATGCTCGAGTGGACGCCCGCGACCGTCACCGAGGCCGAGGCCACGTGGGAGCGGCTCGCCGGGTTCGTCGAGCGCGCGGCCGAGCGGGTCGGCGACGTGGGCGACGTGACCGAGGCCGAGCTCCCGACCGCGTTCACCGCGGCGATGGACGACGACCTCAACGTCCCGGCGGCGCTCGCCGTCGTGCACGAGCACCTGCGGGCGGGGAACGCGGCGCTCGCGGACCGCACGACGGCCGCGGACGCCGTCGCGCGCCACCACCTCGTCGCGGTACGGGCCATGCTCGACGTCCTCGGCCTCGACCCGGGCGACGCGCAGTGGGCCGACCGCGGGGACTCGCGCTACGCGGCGGTGCTCGACGCCGTCGTGGGCGCGGAGCTCGCGGCACGCGCCGAGGCGCGCGCGGCGCGCGACTTCGCGACCGCCGACGCGATCCGCGACCGGCTCGCCGCGGCGGGCGTCGCGGTCGAGGACTCGGCCGACGGCGCGCGCTGGACCCTCGCCTGACGACCGTCCCCGCGAGGTAGAGGCCTGGTGCGAGGTAGGGGCGTGGTCGTGACCATGCCTCTCCCTCGGTGGACCACGGCTCTCCCTCGACGCGGTGTCTGAGGGACACTGGACCCGGTGGCGCACCCGCGCCCGCTCGCACGAACCGACCGACCGACCTGACCGACCGGACCGGTGTCGATCCACCTGACCGACACCGACCGACCTGACCACGACACGACGGGTACACCCATGGCTGGCAACTCACAACGACGCGGCGCGACCCGCAAGCCCGGCAGCAAGAAGGGCGCGACCGTCGGCTCCGGCGGGCAGCGGCGCAAGGGCCTCGAGGGCCGCGGGCCGACCCCGAAGGCCGAGGACCGCGTCTACCACGCGGCGCACAAGCGCAAGGTCGCCGAGGAGAAGCGTGCCGCGACGCCGACCGGGCGCGGCGGCGCCACGCGCGGTGGCGCGGCCAGGGGCGGCGCGTCGCGCGGCGGCGGTCCGAAGGGCCGTGGCTCGGTGCAGGAGGTCGTCGCGGGCCGCAACTCCGTGCTGGAGGCGCTGCGGGCGCGCATCCCCGTCGAGGTCGTCTACCTCGCGGCGCGCCTCGACGCCGACGACCGCACGCGCGAGATCGTCGACATCGTCGCGGGCCGCGGCTACGACCTCCTCGAGGTCGGCAAGCCGGAGCTCGACCGCCTCACCGACGGCGCCGTGCACCAGGGCGTCGCGATCAAGGTGCCGCCGTACGAGTACGCCGACGTCGACGACCTGCTCGACGCGGCCGAGGCGACGGGCCGTCCGCCGCTGATCGTCGCGCTCGACGGCGTGACCGACCCCCGCAACCTCGGCGCCGTGCTGCGCTCGGCGGGCGCGTTCGGGGCGCACGGCGTGCTCGTCCCCGAGCGTCGCGCCGCGGGCGTCACGGCGTCCGCGTGGAAGGTCTCGGCCGGGGCGGCCGCCCGGGTGCCCGTCGCACGCGCGACCAACCTGGTCCGCGCCCTCGGCGAGCTGAAGAAGGCGGGCTGCTTCGTCGTCGGGCTCGACGCCGGCGGGGAGACCGCGATCGGCGACCTCCAGCTCGCGACCGAGCCGCTCGTCGTCGTCGCCGGGTCCGAGGGCAAGGGGCTGTCGCGCCTCGTGCGCGAGGCGTGCGACGTCGTCGCCTCGATCCCCATCGGCTCGGACACCGAGTCGCTCAACGCCGCCGTCGCGACGGGCATCTCGCTCTACGAGGTCGCGCGCCTGCGCCGCGAGGCCTGACACCCCTCGTCCTGTCGGCGCCCCACCGGTCCTCGGACCCGTGGGGCGCTGACGGGTCTCAGCCGTAGTACTCGGGGTCCTTCTCGCCCGGCGCGAGGCCGAGGATCGCCTTCTCGTCCGGGCGGTGGCGCAGGACGTTCTCGACGTACGACTGCGTCGCCTCCGCCATCGGGACGTCCCGGCCCGCGCGCTCGGAGATGAACCAGCGGTGGTCGAGGATCTCGTGGAAGAGCTGTGCCGGCTCGAGCTTGCGGCGCAGGTTGCGGGGCACGGCCTGGATCGTGGGCTCGAACACGCCGCTGAGCCAGTCGTGGGCGACGAACTCCTCGTCGTCGTTCTGCCGTTCCGCCGCCGCGCGGAACGAGTCGAGGTCGTTGAGCAGACGGCGCGCCTGGTTCTCCTGCACGTCGAGGCCCGTGAGGCGCAGCAGGCGCCGCGAGTGGTGCCCCGCGTCCACGACCTTGGGCTGGATCTGCACCGTCGTGCCGTCGATGTCCGTCGTGATCGCGAGCTCGTCGACGTCGAAGCCGAGGTTGTTGAGGTGCTCGATGCGGGCCGCGACGCGCCACCGCTCGTTCGCGTCGAACGACTCGGACGTCGTCAGCGCCTCCCACAGCTCCTCGTAGCGCGCGACGAGCGCGTCGCCGATCGCGACCTCGTCCACGTCCTCGTCGAGCAGCTCGCCGGCGGCCAGGTCCATGAGCTCGCCGATGATGTTCGTCCGTGCGAGGTCGACGTCGTACGAGCGCTGGCCGGGGGAGAGCTCGCGGTGCAGGTCGCCCGTCTCCGCGTCCACGAGGAACGCCGCGAACGTCTCGGCGTCGCGCCGGAACAGCGTGTTGGAGAGCGACACGTCGCCCCAGTAGAAGCCCACGAGGTGCAGGCGCACGAGCAGCACGGCGAGCGCGTCGATGAGGCGCGTCGCGGTGTCCGGGCGCAGCGACTGGCTGAACAGCGCGCGGTACGGGAGCGAGAACTGCAGGTGCTCCGTGATGAGGACGGCCTCGAGCCGCTCGCCGTTCGCGTCCTGGCGCCCCGTGATGACTCCCACCGGCACGACGCTCGGCACCTCGAGCCGCCGGAGCTGGCGCAGCAGCTCGTACTCGCGGTACGCGACCGTCTCGCCGATCTCCTTGATGGCGATGACGCGCCCCGAGAGGCGGACGAACCGCACGATGTGCCGGGAGATACCGCGCGGCAGCGCCGCGAGGGTCTCGGCCGGCCACTCCTCGAGCGGGATGTCCCAGGGCAGGTCGAGGAGAGCCGGGTCGGGGGCCGACGCGGTGATCTGCAGGTTGTGCACCGTCACGGGGTCCATTGTCCACGGTCTGCGTCCCGCGCCCGACGGGGGTGCGTCGTCGGCCCTCCGCACGACGGCGGCGCCCGCCGGCCTCGGGTCGAGGCCGGCGGGCGCCGGGTCGGGGCTCGGGCGGCCCCGGGTGCGGGCGCGAGGGCCACGCACCCGGGGAGCCGTCAGGAGCAGTCGAGCGCGTCGTGCTCGACGTCGACCGTCGAGGTGACGTCCTCGCCGTCGACCGTCGCGGTGCCCGTGACGGTCACCGTGCCGCTCGCGACCGAGGCCGAGCGCACCGCGAACGACTGGTACGCGTTCTTGCCCGGGGCGACGTCGGCGAACTCGCGGGTGCCGTAGGCGGTCGCGAGGGTCACGTCGACCGGCGCATCCTCGCCGTTCGCCGCGCGGACCGCGAGGTACGCCTGGCCGGCGAGGCACCGGGCCTGCACCGCGACGTCGAGGTCGAGCTGCCCGCTCGGCGTGCCGTAGACCTCGAGCTCGTAGAGCGAGAAGCCCCACTGCGTCGCGCGCTCGGTGAGGTAGAGGCGCACGTACCGGCCCGTGGCCGCGACGTCCAGCTCGTCGTACCCGCCGTCACCGTCGGTGACGGTGTGTACCGTGGTCCAGGTCTCGCCGTCCGGCGAGGTCTGGATCTCGTACCCCGACCCGTACGCGGTCTCCCAGTCGATCACGACCTGGCTGAGGTCGTAGCTCGCGCCGAGGTCCACCGCGATCCACTCCGGGTCGTTCCACGCGCTGCTCCAGCGGGTGCCGGCGTTGCCGTCGACCGCCATCTCGGGCTCGTGACCGGCCTCGTCGATGCTGGAGGCCGTCACCGGGCGGCCCAGGGCGAGCGACTCGTCGCCCTCGTTCCCGCCCCCGTCCTCGGACTCGAAGCAGCGGAGGTACCGGTAGGACTCCGCCGAGGTCTCGAACGACGGCGCCCAGTCCCACTCGTAGGTGTAGTACTGCACGTACGGCTCGGCCGCGGCGATGATCGCCGGGAGGTCGAGGTCGCCCCGGCCGAGGGCGACCTGCCGCATGTCGCCGGGCGCGTTGACGTTCACGGCGTCCTTGATGTGCAGCAGCTCGATGCGGTCCCCGTGCTCCTCGATCCACGCGGGGACGTCGAGGCCGGCGTCGGCGGCCCAGCCGACGTCGAGCTCGAACGTGACGTAGCGCGGGTCGGTGTTCTCCTCGATGACCTCCCAGGCGCTGACCATCTCGCCGGTGACCGGGTCGGGGTACCGCGTGGTGAACTCGCTCTGGTGGTTGTGCAGCACGATCTTGTTCGCGCCGTTCTCGTGCGCGTACTGGCCGAGCTGGTTGACGTAGGCGGCGGTCGCGACCGCCTCGGCGTAGGTGCCGTAGCCACCGGCCATGCCGCCGGTGCCGATGTAGTCCTGGCCCAGCGCGACGGCGTACGCGACGGTCTGGGGCCACGAGCCCCAGTCCGTGCTGCCGTGGCTGGACGACACCGCGAGGCCGTGCTTGTCGAGGATCGCCTGGTACTCCTCGACGGGCATCGAGTAGGGCTGGTTGTACGGCTCGACGTTGGTGAACCCTGCGCCCGCCACCTCCCCGAGCACGCGGTCGATCGTCTCGGCGGACGGCGTCCCCGAGCCCCCGAGCTCACCGACGTGCGTGTAGAGCTGGATGGAGATCTTCGAGTCGGGAAGGCCGTCGTCCGGGCCGCACGTCTCGGCCGCGGCGAGGGTGGTCGGTGGGCTGGTCTCGGCTGACGGGGCGGCGACGGCGGGGGCCGCGGCGAACGTGCCCGCGACGAGCGCGCCGCCCGTCAGTGCGGCGCCGAGGCGCCGGGCGCGGGACGAAGGGTGCGAGATCTGCATGAGGCTCCAATTGACAGCGTTGTCTATTTGGCTGACGAACATGCGACTTCTGATGTCACGTGTGCAAAAGTAGTCTTGTGGTCGACCATGACCCTGTCAAGGGCGAGCCGCGCCGACGCCCGTGGCCCGGCACCGTGCCTCGGGGAGCGCACCGCCGGGAGACGACGAAGGGCGGGCCCTCCCGACCGGGAGGACCCGCCCTGCGGCGGTGCTGCGTGACGGGTGTCAGCTGATGCGCTGACCCGACGCCGCACCGAAGACGTGCGAGTGACCCGGGCGGATCGTCACGTAGATGCGCTCGCCCTTGGCCGGGACGTTGCGCGGGTCGACGCGGACGATGACCTGGTTGTCACCGGCGCCCGAGTGGACGTCGGCCTGCGAGGCCAGGTCGCCCTTGAGCGTGCCGTAGACGAACGCGTCGGAGCCGAGCTCCTCGACGATGTTCACCTCGACCGGGAACGCGGCCTCGTTCGCCTGCGACACGACGTCGAGCGACTCGGGGCGGAAGCCGATGGTGACCTTGCCGTTGTCCGCCTCGGTGATCTTCGCGGCCGTCTCGCGCTCGAGCGCGATGCGGGCCGGGCCCACCTCGGCGACGCCGTTCTTGACCACGAACGTGCCGATGTTCATCGCCGGCGAGCCGATGAAGCCCGCGACGAAGACGTTGGCCGGCGTGTCGTACATCTCGCGCGGCGTGCCGACCTGCTGGAGCAGGCCGTCCTTGAGGACCGCGATGCGGTCACCCATGGTGAGGGCCTCGGTCTGGTCGTGCGTGACGTAGACGGTCGTGACGCCGAGACGACGCTGGAGCGACGCGATCTGCGTACGGGTCTGGACGCGGAGCTTGGCGTCGAGGTTCGACAGCGGCTCGTCCATGAGGAACACCTGCGGCTGGCGGACGATCGCGCGGCCCATGGCGACGCGCTGGCGCTGACCACCGGAGAGCGCCTTCGGCTTGCGGTCGAGGTACTCGGTGAGGTCGAGGATCTTCGCGGCCTCCTCGACGCGCTGGCGGATCTCCGCCTTCGGCGTGCCGGCGATCTTCAGCGCGAAGCCCATGTTGTCCGCGACGGACATGTGCGGGTAGAGCGCGTAGTTCTGGAAGACCATCGCGATGTCGCGGTCCTTCGGCTGGACGTCCGTGACGTCGCGGTCGCCGATGTAGATGTGTCCGCCGTTGACGTCCTCGAGGCCCGCGAGCATGCGGAGCGAGGTCGACTTGCCGCAGCCCGAGGGGCCGACGAGGACGAGGAACTCGCCGTCCTCGATGTGCAGGTTGAGCTGGTCCACGGCGGGACGCTCGGTCCCGGGGTAGAGCCGGGTTGCGTGGTCGTAGGTGACCGTAGCCATGACTGGTACATCCCTCCACCGGCAGGTACGTGCCGGACGATCCGTTGTGCAGTGACGTGCCACGTCGACGTAGCTGTTCGCGATGGCGGACGAGCGTGTCTTCGACGACACAGAAGAAGTCGGACCCCCTCTAGCCCGAGCAGGGGACCCGACGTCATCGTGGACCCGATACTACTCCCGGTTCTGAGTGCTTCGTCACAGAGCCGGTCACGATCGGGTAGCGGTCTCGTGGTGCCCCGGGCCGGGGCCCTCAGGCCCCCGGGCGCCCCAGCAGGTCGGCGAGCAGGTCGAGCACCGCCGCCAGCGCGTCCGCGTCCGGCACCCGCTGCGCCGCGAGCGTCGTGCCGTCGCCGACCTTGACCCCGAGGTCGCCCGGGCCGAGCACGGCGAACGCGGTCTCGTCCGTCGTGTCGTCCCCGGCGTAGAGCACGCGCGTCCGCGCGTGCGGGAGCCCCGCGTCGTGCCCGACGACGTCCCGCAGCCGGTCGACCGCCTCGCCCTTCGACGTCTCGACGACGGCGACCTCGACCACGTCCTTGCCGTGCATCGCGTGCAGCCCCAGGCGCACGGCCACCGCGTCCGCGGCGTCCTCGGCGGCGCGCGAGTCCGCCGCGGACGCGAGCCGCGTGTGCAGGACGGCGGCGCTCGGCTTCTCCTGCACCCAGGCCCCCTCGCGCCCCGCGACGGCGTCGGCGAACCCCGCGCGCAGCGCGTCGAGCCGGTCCGCCTGGTCCGGGGTGAGCTCCAGGGGGACGGCCTCGAGCCCCGCGGGCGTGACGACGCCCGTCTCGGCGCCGTGGCTGCCCACGAGGAACGTCCCGACGGGCGGCAGGCTGCGCTCGGCGAGGTCCGCGAGGTGGCGCCCGGAGACCAGGGCGAGGCGCGTCGTCGTCCCGGCGAGGACCGCCCCGAGGCGGTCGACGGCGGCCCGTGCGGCGGGCGCCATGCGTGCCGCGTGCGGGTCGTCGACGAGCGGCGCGAGGGTCCCGTCGAAGTCGAGCGCGACGAGCCGGGGGTGCGGGGCGTCACCGCCGTCCGCCGCGAACGCGCGCGCGGCCTCCGCGACGGGACCGGGCGGCGTCACCGGCTGGAAGGGGACGTCGTCGGGCCGGGTCACGCGCCGGCCCCCGCGGCGAGGTCGGCCTGCGCGCCGTCCTGGCCCGCGTCGTCGGGCCGCCGGTGCGGCACGCGCGACGGCATGGCCGTGAGGACCCCCAGGAACGACTCCGACCACTTCGCGACGTCGTCGTTGAGGACCTTGCGGCGCAGGCGGCGCATGCGCTTGCGCTGCTCGCGGTGGTCCATGTGCGCGGCCGCCACGATGATGTCCTTCATCCCGTCGATGTCGTGCGGGTTGACGAGGAGCGCGCCGGAGGAGAGCTCGTCCGCAGCGCCCGTGAACTCCGAGAGGACCAGCACGCCGCGGTCGTCCGAGCGGGCGGCGACGTACTCCTTGGCGACGAGGTTCATGCCGTCGCGCAGCGAGGTGACGAGCATGACGTCCGCCGCGAGGTACAGCGCGGCCATCTCCTCGGGCGGGTAGGAGTGGTGCAGGTAGTGGATCGCGGCGTGCCCGATCTCCGCGTACTCGCCGTTGATCCGCCCGACCGCGCCCTCGACGTGCTCGCGCAGCTCCTGGTAGGCGTCGACGTTCTCGCGGCTCGGGCTCGCGACCTGGACGAGCGTCGCGTGCTCGACGTCGAGCCGGCCGTCCTGCAGGAGCTCGCCGTACGCCTTGATGCGGTGCCGGATGCCCTTGGTGTAGTCGAGGCGGTCGACGCCGAGCATCATGATGTCCGGGTCGCCGAGGTCCGCGCGGATCTCGCGCGAGCGCTGCTGGACCTCGGGCGTGCGGGCGAGCTCGTCGAAGCGGCGCGAGTCGATCGAGATGGGGAACGCCGCGGCGCGCACGTGGCGGTCGCGACCGTCCTCACCGGGGACCGTGATGATGGGGCCGCGCGTCGTGTGCGCGCGCAGGCGGCGCACCGCGCGGATGAAGTTCGCGGCGTCGCCGGCGCGCTGGAAGCCCACGAGGTCCGCGCCGAGGAGGCCGTCGAGCACCTGCCGCCGCCACGGGAGCTGCTGGAACAGCTCGAGGGGCGGGAACGGGATGTGGTTGAAGAACCCGATCCGCACGTCGGGGCGCTGGGCGCGGATCATCTGCGGCACGAGCTGGAGCTGGTAGTCGTGCACCCACACGACGCCGCCCCGCGAGACCTGCGCGACGGCCGCGTCGGCGAAGCGCTGGTTGACCCGGCGGTACGCCTCCCACCACGTGCGGTGGTACGTGGGCGGCGAGATGACGTCGTGGTAGAGGGGCCAGAGCGTGTCGTTGGAGAAGCCCTCGTAGTAGCGCTCGATCTCGTCGGCGGAGAGGGTGACGGGCACGAGCCGCATGTCGTCGGCGTCGAACGGGTCGCTCGCGAGGTCGGGCGCGCCGGACCAGCCGACCCACGCGCCGTCGGACGCCTGCATGACGGGCTCGAGCGCCGTGACGAGACCGCCGGGCGAGCGGTTCCACTCGACGTCGCCGCCGGGTCCGACCGTGAAGTCCACGGGCAGCCGGTTGGCCACCACGACGAGATCGAATCCGTCTTTGCCTGTCAATGGACTTCTCCTTGAGGTTCGATAGATCGCGCCTGGGCGACCCAGGGTAGTCGGCCCGTCCGCCCCGCGGACGGGGCGTCCGTCCCGGGCCGACCCGCCCACCGGGCCCGCATCGCCCGTCTGAACGCCCGTCCGGAACGTTCGTCCGGAAGGCGACGACCGGCCCGCTGCCGCTACCTTGTCACCATGGAGGAGCCCACGCAGCGCGTCGACGCGCGGACCGCGCCGGGCGGCCCGGCGCGCGGGCCGACACCGGGCACCGAGGTCGGGGGCTACCTCATCGGCTCGCGGCTCGGCTCGGGCGCCATGGGCACCGTCCACAGCGCGCACGACGGCGGTGGGAACCTCGTCGCGATCAAGCTCCTGCACGCGCACGTCGACCTCGACGCCGCGGCCCAGGGACGCGAGCGGCTGCGCCGTGAGGCGCTCGCCCTGCAGCGCCTGCGGCACCCCGCCGTCGCGCAGATCCTCGACGTCGAGCTCGACGGCCCCGACGCGTTCATCGTCACCGAGCTCGTCGACGGCCCGACCCTCGAGGACGAGGTCGCCGAGGGCGGCCCGCTCGACCCGTGGGACCTCTACGAGCTCGCCGACCAGCTCGCCGCCGCGCTCGAGTCGGTGCACGCGGCGGGCGTCGTGCACCGCGACCTCAAGCCGAGCAACGTCATGGTCTCCTCGCGCGGCCCGGTGCTCATCGACTTCGGCATCGCGCAGGGCCTGGAGGACGCGCGCGTCACGTCGACCGGCCTCGTCATGGGGACGCCGGGCTACCTCGCGCCCGAGCTGCTCGAAGGGGCCGCCCCGAGCGTCGGGAGCGACTGGTGGGGCTGGGCCGCGCTCCTCGCCTACGCCGCGACGGGCCGGGCCCCGTTCGGGGTGCGACCGACCGACGTCGTCCTGGCCCGCGCCCGCAGCGGGCGGCCCGACCTCGCCGGCCTCGGGCCCGTCACGGCGCGCGTGCTCGCCGGGGCCCTGCACGCGGACCCCGCGCAGCGGCTCGGGCCGACCGAGGTCGTCGCCGCACTGCGGCACGCCGCCGACACGGGCGACGCCGCCCCTGCGACCCAGGTCGTCGGCGCGCCCACGGGCCCCACGCAGGTCGTGCCGCCGGTCGCCGTCGTCCCGGGGGGCACCGGGGCGCAGGCGTGGACCGGCCAGGCGCACGTCGTGCCGCCGCCCCTGCCCACGTCGCAGTCCCAGGTCAACGACGGCCGCACCATGGCCGTCCCGGCCGGCCACGACCTCATGGACGACCTCGGGGCCCCGCCCGTGGGGGAGGACGGCGAGCCGCTCTACGTGCGGCCCGTGCCCGCCGCGCGCCGCACCGCGCTGCTCCTCCTCGCGGCCCCGCTCGTGCTCCTGGGCATGCTGCACCCGGGCGTCGCGTTCGTCGTGCTCTCCGTGCTCGTCGTCCTCGCGCGCGTCGTCGGGGTGACGACCGAGTCGCTGCACGCACGGCGCGAGCGGCGCGGCGTCTCGCCCCGGGACACGGTGCGGGCCGTCGCGGCGTCACCCTGGTACGTCGTGCGCGCCGTGGTCGGGGCGCTCCCGTCCCTGCTCGTCGCGGCCTGCGCGGGCGTGCTCGTCGTCGTGGCCGGGTGGTGGCTGCTGGAGTCCGACCGCTGGGTCGTCGTCGAGGGCGCGGACGGCGGGAACTCGCCCGTCGTCACGACCGTGATCCTGGGCCTCGCGGCGCTCGCGGCCGTCGTGCTCGCGTGGGCCGGTCCGCTGACCCACCTCACGCGCTACGGGACGCGGACCGCGCTCGCGCGGCTCGCCCCGGGACGCACGGGGACCCTGGTGCTCGCGGGCGTCGGGCTCGCCCTCACGATCCTGTGCGTCGTCCTCCTCGCCGGCGACCCCGAGGTGACGTGGTGGCCGTTCCCCGGGCCCCCGTCGCTGCGCTGAGCGGCATCGCGTCGCTCGCCGACGCGCCCGGCCGGTGCGCCCGACCCGTCCTGGACGTTCCCAGCCCGCTACCAGCCCGCATGCGTAGGATGGGCGCCGTGCTCCGGACGACGGTGCCGCGCGCGTGGTCGCGCGGCGTGACGCGCACGTCCGTCGTGCCCGTGACCGGTCGCCTCGTCGGCCCCGCCCTCCTGCTCCTCACGCTCCTCGCAGCCCTGGTGACACAGCTCGCCGACCGCGGGTACGCCGTCGTGCACCAGTGCGTCACGGTGCCGGGTGCGTGGGGCGTCGCCGGGATGCACCTGGCGCTCGTCCACGAGACCCCCGACTGCCCGTCCGGCACCGCCCTCGGCGGCGACCCCGCCGCCATGGTCACCGTTGTGGGCGTCCTCGCGCTCCCCGTGGTGGTCGGGCACGCCGTGGCCGCGGCCGTCGCGTGGGGCGTCTCGGCGTGGGCGCGGCGCGCCCACGAGCGCTCGCGGGCCGTCGTGACCGGCGCGGCGCGCGTGCTGCGCACGGTCCTGCGGGGCGCCGCGCGCCCGGTGCGCGCGCTCGTGGCGGGTGCCCGGCGGGTCGTCCGCCCGGTGCCCGACGCCGTCCCCGCCGCGCTGCACCACCTCGCGGACGCGGTGGTGCGCACGCGGCGCGGGCCGCCGCGGCTCGCCCTGGTCTGACGCCGACGTCTGACGACGCCGTCGGACGCACGGCCCAGCGCGCCCCCGTCGGCGCGCACCTCGACACATCCCCAGCTCTCGGAACTCCCTCGGAGGACGACCATGCCCAGCAACGAAGCCCAGACCAAGGCCCAGCGCCGCGAGGCCGCGCGCGCGGAGGCCCTCGCGCTGCGCGAGGCGCAGGCCAAGCGCGACAAGCGGAACCGCCTCATCACGATCGGAGCGCTCGTCGCGGGCGTCCTCGTCCTCGTCGGTGTGTTCCTCGCCGTCTGGATCCCGGCCATGAAGGACCAGAACAAGACGATCGACGCCGTCGCGGCCGGCAACCTCGCCGACGTGACCAGCCCGACCACCGCGCGCGACGACGGCGGCATCCCCCTGGGCGTCGACGGCGCCGCCGGGACGGAGAACGACGGCGCGGTCGAGGTCGGCGTGTACCTCGACTACATGTGCCCCATCTGCGGCCAGTTCGAGCAGACGAACGGCCCGACGCTCGACCAGCTCCGCGAGTCGGGCGACGTGACCGTCGTGCTGCACCCCGTCGCGATCCTCGACCGGATGGCGAACGCGCAGCAGTTCTCGACCCGCTCCGCCGCCGCGGCGGCGTGGGTCGCCGACCGCGCGCCGGAGCAGATGAACGCGTTCAACGCGATCATGTTCCAGAACCAGCCCGAGGAGAACGTCTCGACCCTCACCGACGAGCAGATCGCGGACCTGGCCGAGCAGGCCGGCGTCCCGGCCGACGTCGCCGCGGGGATCGCGGACGGGACCGCCGTCGAGACGTTCGGCGACTGGGCCGCCACCGCGACGAGCCTCGTCACCCAGGACGAGGCGCTGGCGAACCCGCAGTCGGGCGGCTTCGGCACGCCGACGATCACCATCGACGGCGAGCGCTGGGACGGCAACTGGAGCGACCCGAACGCCCTCTCCGCCGCCGTCACGGCCGCGCAGGGCTGACCGCGGCACCGCGCCCTCGTCGGCGCGGTGAGCGGTCCCGGGCCGGCCGGGCGAGCGGGTAGTCTGTTCGCTCGCCCGGCGGCCCGGGCACGCCGCCTTAGCTCAGCTGGTAGAGCACTCGCCTTGTAAGCGAAAGGTCGTCGGTTCGAACCCGACAGGCGGCTCCACCACGACGCCCCCGGCTCCTCGGAGCCGGGGGCGTCGTCGTGTCGGCACGCATCGTGAGATCGGCAGCTTCTGCCGGGATCGGCAGTCGCGACCGCCGATCTCCGCAGACACCGCCGATCTCGTGCGCTCGGCGGTCGGCGACGTCAGCGGTCGGCGACGCTCAGCGGTCGGCGAGCGGGACCGGGAGGAGCTCGGGCGCCTTGGGGAGCCGGCCGTCGCCCGACGACGTCCCGCGGAGGCGGCGCTGGGCCCACGGCACGACGTGGGTGCGCACCCACTGCGCGTTCTGCCGGGCCCGGTCCAGCGCCGGGACCGGCGGCAGGGGTGCGAGCGGGTCGTCCCACACCGCGTCGTCGGGCGCCTGGCCCAGCCCGACGAGCGCGGCCTGCGCGACCCGCCGGTGCCCCTCGGGCGTGAGGTGGATGCGGTCCTCCGACCACACGCGCCAGTCCTGGAGCGCGCGCATGCCCCACAGGTCGAGCACGTACGCGCCCTGCCGGCGCGCGATCGACCACACGTGTGCGTTGTACACCCCGACGCGCGACCGCGTGAGGCTCACGAGCGGCGACTGCGACGCGTCGAAGCCCGTCGCCATGAGGACGTCGATCCCCGCGTCGCGCAGCCGGGCGACGGCGTGCTCGAGGTTGCGTGCGAGGCGGTCCACGTCCGCGTTCGGCCGCAGGATGTCGTTGCCGCCGCCGATGACGCTCACGAGGTCCGGCTTCAGCTCCAGCGCCGCCGGGACCTGCTCGGTGAGGATC
Source organism: Cellulosimicrobium sp. NPDC055967 (assembly GCF_042269845.1). Lineage (NCBI taxonomy): Bacteria > Bacillati > Actinomycetota > Actinomycetes > Micrococcales > Promicromonosporaceae > Cellulosimicrobium > Cellulosimicrobium sp. NPDC055967. The sequence goes on from NZ_JBHJYJ010000013.1 coordinate 29,256, forward strand.
GAGCGCAGCTTGCGCCCGCGGATCGCGAGGTTCGCGTAGCGCAGCGGCTCCTCGCCCGCCGCGACGCGGCGGGCGGCGAGGTGCTGCGCGAGGAGGTCGGCCCAGCCGCGCTGGTGGTCGTCCTCGCCGGGGTACGGGTCCCACAGCCCCTCGGTGAACGAGTCGCCGATCGCGAGGTAGCTCGTCCAGCGGGGTGGGGTGTCCTCGGGTCGGCGTGCGTCGGAGGTGTCACCGGCCAGGGGAGTGGTCGTCGGGTTCTGCGTCGTCACCCGCCCATTCTGCTCCCGCCGTGGCCCTGCACCACCGAGCCCCGTCCGTGGTGTGCCGAGGTAGAGCGGTGGTCGCCTGAGGTAGCGCCGTGCACCGTGACCACGCCTCTACCTCGGGCGACCGGGGCTCTACCTCGACGGTGAGGTCACGGGGTGGGGAGGGTCCAGTCGACGGGGGTGGCGCCCTGGGCGACGAGGAGCTCGTTGACGCGGGAGAACGGGCGCGAGCCGAAGAAGCCCCGGCGGGCCGAGAGCGGGCTGGGGTGGGCGCTCGCGACGACGGGGGTGTCGCCGAGCATCGGGCGCAGCGTCGCGGCGTCGCGGCCCCACAGGATCGCGACGAGCGGGGCGTCGCGGTCGACGAGCGCGCGGATGGCGGCCTCCGTCACGGCCTCCCAGCCCTGGCCGCGGTGCGAGCCGGGCTCGCCCGGGCGGACGGTGAGCACCCTGTTGAGGAGCATGACGCCCTGGTCGCTCCACGCGGTGAGGTCGCCGTTCGCGGGCGTGGGGGCGCCGACGTCGTCGGCCAGTTCGGCGAAGATGTTCTGGAGCGAGCGCGGCACGGGGCGCACGTGCGGCTGCACGGAGAACGACAGCCCCATCGGGTGCCCCGGCGTGGGGTAAGGGTCCTGCCCGACGACGAGGACGCGCACGTCCGCGAGGGGCCGCGAGAACGCGTTGAGGATCGCCGACGGCGCGGGCAGGTACTCGCGCCCGGCCGCGACCTCCGCGCGCAGGAAGTCCCCGGTCGCGTGGAGCTGCGGCTCGACGGGCGCGAGGGCCTCGGCCCAGTCGGGCGCCATGATGCTCGCGAGCGGGGGGCGGGGGCTCGGCGTCGGACCGGTGGCGGCCGGGGTGCTGCCCGGGGCGACGTCGACGGGCTGGGCGGGTGCGCTCTCCACGGCACCGAGCCTAACGGCCGCACGGAGCGGCCTCTCACGACTCCGGCGAGGACGAATGACACGCGTGTGGTTCGTGCGTACGCTGAGAGGCGGCCGGGCGCCGGAGTGCGCAGGTGTGGTGACGAGAGAGTGCAGGGAGGGAACGATGAGCGAGGCGGCGTACGTGCTCGACGGACCCGACGCGGTCGGCGACCCGACCGTGCAGGAGGCCCCGTCGTCGGGCCTGAGCGAGCGGGACCAGGAGATCCTGGCGTTCGAGCGGCAGTGGTGGAAGTACTCGGGCGCCAAGGAGCAGGCGGTGCGCGAGCTGTTCGACATGACCGCGACGCGCTACTACCAGGTGCTCAACGCGCTCATCGACTCCCCGGCGGCGCTCGCGCACGACCCCATGCTCGTCAAGCGGCTGCGCCGGATGCGTTCCACCAGGCAGCGGGCCCGTACCGCCCGTCGGCTCGAAGGCCTCTGACGTGCGGACCGCCGCCGCCCGTGAAGTCCGGGCGAACCAGGCGTTTAGCCAACCGGCCTGACCGGGCTACCCTGTCGCCGTGACGAAGAGCCGCTACCCCTACGCGCCCGACGAGTTCGACGCGCCCGCGCAGCAGGGCTCCCCGGTGGGGGTGCACCGCACGCCGCGCAGCGGGTGGAGCAAGACGTGGCCGTTCCTGCTGGTCGCCGTCGTCTTCGCCGGCCTCGCGTACGGGGGCGTCGCGCTGCTGTCGGACAACGGCGCGACCGAGAACCCGCCGCAGGCGCAGTCGACCGACCCCGCCGCGGAAGAGACCGAGGCGCCGCCGGCCGACGAGACCGAGGAGGCTCCGGCGACCGAGGAGCCCCCGGCCGCGGAGGATCCGGCCGTCGAGGAGCCGCCCGCGGCGCCCGACCTCGCCACGCTCATGGCCGCGGCCGACCCGTCGGCCAGCGTCCGCGTCCTCAACGCCAGCGGCATCGGCGGTGAGGCAGGGAAGGGCCGCGACGCGCTCACGAGCCAGGGGTTCACGAACGTCGAGGCTGCGGACTACGAGGGCGACCCGGACGAGATCGCAGCAACCACGGTCTGGTACGGCGAGGACCGCAGCGACAGCGCCGCCGCCGTGGCGGCGATCCTCGGGATCCCGGCCGAGCAGGTGAGTCAGCAGACTCTCCGTGCCGGTGACGTGGTGGTCATCGTCAAGTCGGAGCTCACGCCTGTCGGCTGACGACGGCGCGGTCGGTTCTCCCTGCGATCGTGGTGGCACCGGTGTGACCTGCTCGTTCGCCTCGCCGTCTGCCTGTCGCGGCCACGCGTTCGACCTACCGCGCACGCCACGGTCGGGCTAGGCTCGGGCTACCACGGGGCGGGGGTCGCCTCGCGGGCGACGATGCACGAGGAGAACGTCAATGGCTCAGGGCACCGTGAAGTGGTTCAACTCCGAGAAGGGCTACGGGTTCATCACGCCCGCGGCCGGCGGACAGGACCTCTTCGTGCACTTCAGCGCGATCCAGACCGACGGCTACCGCACGCTCGACGAGGGCCAGGAGGTCGAGTTCGAGCTCGGCCAGGGCACCAAGGGCCCGCAGGCCGAGCAGGTGCGGCCGCTCTGACGCCGCTCGCGAGGGTCGCGTGACGGAGAACCTCGACGCCGTCGTCGTCGGTTCGGGCCCCAACGGGCTGGCCGCCGCCGTGACCCTCGCGCGTGCCGGGCTCGCCGTGCGCGTGCTCGAGGCACAGCCGACGACCGGCGGCGGCGCGCGCACGCTCGACCTCGGTCTGGCGGACGGGGTCGTGCACGACGTGTGCTCGGCCGTGCACCCGATGGCGTGGGCGTCGCCGTTCTTCGAGGCGTTCGACCTGGGCGCGCGCGGCGTGGAGCTGCTCGCGCCGGAGGTGTCGTACGCGCAGCCCCTCGACGGCGGTCGCGCGGGCGTCGCGTACCACGACCTCGACCGCACGGTGGAGCGTCTCGGCGTCGACGGCGCCGCCTGGCGTGCGCTGCTCGGCCCGCTGGCGGAGGGCTGGCGCGACGTGGTCGCGCTCGCCCTCGGGGACAAGCGCTCGGTCCCCGGGCGCGCGCTGACGCCCGGCGGGGCCGCGGTCGCCGCGCGGTTCGGCGCCGCCGTCCTCGAGCAGGGGAGCGCTGCCTGGGGCCGACGCTTCCGCACCGAGGAGGCGGGGGCGCTGCTCACGGGCGTCGCGGCGCACGCGATCTCCCGCCTGCCGTCGTTGGCCGCCGCCGGGACCGCGCTCCTGCTCGCCTCGCTCGGCCACGCGCCGGGCGGCTGGCCCCTGCCGCGGGGCGGGTCGGGCGCGATCGTCGCGGCACTCCTGGACGACCTGCGCGCGCACGGTAGCGAGGTCGTGACCGGCCACCGCGTCGGTGCGCTCGAGGACCTGCCGCGGGCCCGGGCGTACGTGTTCGACACCGCGCCCGGCGTCGTCGCGGACGTGTTCGGCGACCGCCTGTCGCCCCGGGCCGAGTGGGCCCTGCGGCGGTTCCGGCACGGCGACGCCGCCGCGAAGGTCGACCTCGTGCTCTCCGGGCCGGTCCCGTGGACCGATCCCGAGGTGGGACGTGCCGGGACCGTGCACGTCGGCGGGACGCGTGCCGAGATGGCGCGTGCCGAGGCGGACGTCGCGGCCGGTCGGCACGCGGCGCGCCCGGTCGTGCTGGTGAGCGACCCGACCGTCGTCGACCCCGCGCGCGAGGTCGACGGGGCGCGGCCGTTGTGGACGTACGCGCACGTGCCCGCCGGTTCGACGCGCGACGTGACGGAGGACGTCCTCGGCCAGCTCGAACGGTTCGCCCCGGGGGTCCGGGACCTCGTCGTCGCGTCGCGGTGCGTGCCCGCCGCGGAGATGGCCACGCACGACGAGAGCTACGTGGGCGGCGACATCGCGGGCGGTGCCGTGAGCATGTGGCAGATGGTCGCGCGCCCCACCCCCCGGCTCGACCCCTACGCGGTCGGGCTGGAGGGCGTCTACCTGTGCTCGGCGTCCACGCCGCCCGGACCGGGCGTGCACGGGCTCGGCGGCTGGAACGCCGCGCGGCGCGTGCTGCGCCGGGAGTTCGACGTCCGCGCGGAGCCCGATCTGGCGCCGACGTCGGAGGTGGGCGCCAGGTAGCGGTCGCGGTCCGCGACCACGCCTCTACCTCGTCTGACCACGCCTCTACCTCAGGTGACCGCGCCTCTACCTCGCCGGGTCGGCGGTGGTCGTGTCGAGCTCCACGAGCGCGAGCACGACGAGCGCGGAGCTCCAGGAGAGCGGCGCGACGGCGGCCGGGGAGCCGTCCGCGAGGACCTTCTCCGGGATCGCCCCGGACGCCGTGCGGTGGTCGCCGACCCAGCGGAGCCACTCCCGGGCGTCGGCCTGGTCCTCCGGGTCCGACGACGACGCGGCGGCGAGCGCGTAGAGCGTCGTCTGGGGCGTCCAGGAGATGCCGTCCTCGCGCCAGCCCGCGCCGGGCGCGAGACCGCCCGCGGGCCGCAGCATCTCGGTGACCGACGCGCGCCACGCGACGTCGGCGCCCGCGAGCGGCTCGGGCTGGAACGGCGGCAGCACGAACGCGGTCGACGCGTCGCGCGCGCCGCCGGTCACGTGGCGCGGGTAGCCCTGGGACCCGAACGACCGCTCGACGGCCATGCGCAGCCGCGCCGCGGCCAACGTCGCGTCGGTCGCGCGCCCGGTCTCGCCCGCCGCGGCGTAGACGTCGGCCGCGGCCTCGAGCCCGGCGAGCAGGGGGCCGGCGGTGCCGAGGGTGAGCGCCGTCGGCTCGACCTCCCAGTAGTCGCTGGAGGGCGGGGGCAGCGGGTCCTCGCCGTCCACGAGCGAGAGCGCGTGGTCGGTCGCGGCGTCGACGAGGGGCCGCAGCTCCGCGGCGACCTCGCGCCGCTCGGCGGCGGGCGTCTCCTCCAGCACGACGTCGGCCGCCCACAGCACCCAGCCGACGCCGTCGGACTGGAGGCCGCGGTCGTCGGGCACGCCGGAGCCGTCGGGCAGGTAGCGCGCGTGGAACGACCCGTCGTCCTCCTGGACACGGGCGAGGAAGCCGAGGACGTCCCGCGCGTCGTCGACGTGCCCGGTGCGCGCGAACGCCGCCGCCGTGAACGACGCGTCGCGCGGCCACACGTAGCGCCACTTGGGCGAGGCGGCGGCGAGCGCGGCGCCGTCGTCGAGGGTGAGGGCGCGCAGGTCGAGGAGCGCGGCCTCGCCGAGCGCGGCGAACGGCCCGTCCGCGCCGGGGACGACGCCGGACACGAGCCAGGCGCGCGACGCGGCGGCGGCGTCCTGCGCCAGGCCGGGGTCGAGGAGCGCCGACGCGTCGAGCCGCGCCCCGGCGACCTGCGCGAGGCGGTCCGCCTCGCCGTCCGCGGGGTCGACGCCGTCGGCGAGCGCGACCGGGTCGAGCGACATGGGGTCGAGCACGCGGCTGCCGGGGAGGTACGTCACGGCGGCCCCGGGGGCGAGGCGCAGGAGCGCGGTGCCGCCGTCGGGGGCGGTCGCGACGGCGACGCCGTCCTGGTACAGGTCGATGTGCTCGCCCGTGGGAGCGGCGACGGCGGTCGCGGCGGTGAGACCGAGGGCGGGGACCAGCACGAAGCCGGCCAGGGCTGCTGCGAGGCGCCACGACGGTGTTGCGCGGATCACACCGCGCATCTTAGGCGGAGTGCGCGGTGCCGCGGGTTTCGCCCGTCGCGATACGGGGACCGGCCCTGGCGGGCTGTCTTGCACTCGCACCCTGCGAGTGCCAATAATGGCGTTAGCACTCTCGTCATGAGAGTGACAGAAGTGAACAGCGCAGGCAGCCGCTCACCGCGGGTGCGGCGCAACCCACCAGGTCGACAGGTGAGGCCCGCCCCGGCGGCGTGACAGGAACGCCGCCCGTCGCGGGTCGTCCGTCGCGGGCGCCGGCCGACCGCCATACGCCACCAGCGGAGGATCATTCCCCATGGCCAAGATCATCGCCTTCGACGAGGAGGCTCGTCGGAGCATGGAGCGCGGGCTCAACGCCCTCGCCGACACCGTCAAGGTCACCCTCGGCCCCAAGGGCCGCAACGTCGTGCTCGACAAGAAGTGGGGCGCGCCGACCATCACGAACGACGGCGTCTCCATCGCCAAGGAGATCGAGCTCGAGGACCCGTACGAGAAGATCGGTGCGGAGCTCGTCAAGGAGGTCGCCAAGAAGACCGACGACGTCGCGGGTGACGGCACCACCACCGCGACCGTGCTCGCCCAGGCGCTCGTGCGCGAGGGCCTGCGCGTCGTCGCGGCCGGCGCCAACCCGATCGCCGTCAAGCGCGGCATCGAGAAGGCCGTCGACGCGGTGACCGAGCAGCTGCTCAACGCCGCCAAGGACATCGAGACCAAGGAGGAGATCGCCGCCACGGCCGCCATCTCCGCCGGCGACCCCGCGATCGGCGAGCTCATCGCCGAGGCCCTCGACAAGGTGGGCAAGGAGGGCGTCATCACGGTCGAGGAGTCGAACACGTTCGGCCTCGAGCTCGAGCTCACCGAGGGCATGCGCTTCGACAAGGGCTTCCTCGCGCGCTACTTCGAGACGGACCCCGAGCGCCAGGAGGCCGTGCTCGAGGACCCGTACGTCCTCATCGTCGAGTCCAAGATCTCGAACGTGAAGGACCTGCTCCCGGTCCTCGACCAGGTCATGAAGGCCGGCCGCTCGCTCCTCATCATCGCCGAGGACGTCGAGGGCGAGGCTCTCGCGACCCTGGTGCTCAACAAGATCCGTGGCACGTTCAAGTCCGTCGCCGTCAAGGCCCCGGGCTTCGGCGACCGCCGCAAGGCCATGCTCCAGGACATCGCGATCCTCACCGGCGGCCAGGTCATCACCGAGACGGTGGGCCTCAAGCTCGAGAACGCGACGCTGGACCTGCTCGGCCAGGCGCGCAAGGTCGTCGTCACCAAGGACGAGACCACGATCGTCGAGGGCGCGGGCGACGCCGACCTGATCCAGGGTCGCGTCAACCAGATCCGTGGCGAGATCGAGAAGTCGGACTCCGACTACGACCGCGAGAAGCTCCAGGAGCGCCTCGCGAAGCTCGCCGGCGGCGTGGCCGTCATCAAGGCGGGTGCCGCCACGGAGGTCGAGCTCAAGGAGCGCAAGCACCGCATCGAGGACGCCGTGCGCAACGCGAAGGCGGCCGTCGAGGAGGGCATCGTCGCCGGTGGTGGCGTCGCGCTCATCCAGGCCGGTGCCGTGGCGTTCGAGAAGCTCGAGCTCGAGGGCGACGAGGCGACCGGTGCGCAGATCGTGCGCGCCGCGATCGACGCCCCGCTCAAGCAGATCGCCGTCAACGCGGGCCTCGAGGGTGGCGTCGTCGCGGAGAAGGTGCGCAACCTCCCCGCTGGCCAGGGCCTCAACGCCGCGACCGGTGAGTACGAGGACCTCCTCGCCGCCGGCGTGAACGACCCGGTCAAGGTCACGCGCTCCGCGCTGCAGAACGCCGCCTCCATCGCGGCGCTCTTCCTCACGACCGAGGCCGTCGTCGCCGACAAGCCGGAGAAGGCTCCGGCCGTCCCCGGTGGCGACGGTGGCATGGGCGGCATGGACTTCTGATCCACGCCTGACCCCTTCCCGGCCCTGCCGGGAGACCGCAGGACATCGAAGGCCGCCGGCCGGGTTCGCCCGGTCGGCGGCCTTCGTCGTGCCCGGGAACGGACGCGGTACACGGACGTATAACGCGGTGTATACACGCCGGAAACGAACGCGCGGCAGGATCGCGGTCATGCACCTGACCCCCGCGGACACCGAGAAGCTGCTGCTCGCCGTCGCGGGCATGGTCGCGCGCGACCGGCGCGAGCGTGGCGTGCTGCTCAACTACCCCGAGACCGTCGCCCTGCTCACCACGTGGGTGATCGAGCGCGCCCGCGAGGGGGCGGGCGTCGAGGAGCTCATGGTCTCCGGCCGCGCGGTGCTCGGCCGCGACGAGGTCATGGACGGCGTCGCGGAGATGCTGCCCGACGTCCAGGTCGAGGCGACCTTCCCCGACGGGCGCAAGCTCGTCACCATCCACCAGCCGATCGCCTGAGCCGTCCCGGTCCGGCGCACGCACCAGACGCAGCGAGAGCGAGGCGACCCATGGCAGGCATCAGCACGAGCGGACCCGGAGCGATCCGGCTCAAGCGCGGCACCGAGGACGTCCCCGTCGTCCTCAACGCCGACCGCACCGACGACGAGCGCGTCACGCTGGTCGTGACGAACACCGGAGACCGCCCGGTCCAGATCGGCTCCCACCTGCACCTCCCCGACGCCAACGCCGCGCTCTCGTTCGACCGGGACGCCGCGCACGGCTTCCGGCTCGACGTCCCGTCCGGCACGTCGCGTCGCTTCGAGCCCGGTGCGTCGGCGGAGGTCGAGGCCGTCGCCCTGCGGGGCCGACGCCGCGTCCCCGGGCTCCAGCGCGGCAAGCCCGACGGCGGCGCGCTGGACCGCGCGACCGAGCCTGCCGAACCCGGGGTCGCTCCCCAGGATCCGGCGGACGTGGGGAGAGACCCCGGGTTCGGCACACGGAGCACGACCACCCCTGAGGAGGACTGACGCATGGTCGCGATCTCGCGCGAGCGCTACGCCGCGCTGTACGGCCCGACGACGGGCGACCAGGTGCGCCTCGGCGACACCGACCTGTGGATCGAGGTCGAGGAGGACCGCACGTTCGGGGGCGAGGAGGTCGTCTTCGGCGGCGGCAAGTCGATCCGCGAGTCCATGGCGCAGGGGTCGACGACCCGCGCCGAGGGCGCGCTCGACACGGTGATCACGAACGCCGTCGTCCTGGACTGGTGGGGGATCGTCAAGGCGGACGTCGGGATCCGGGACGGGCGGATCGTCGCGCTCGGACGCGCGGGCAACCCCGACGTCGCGGACGGCGTGCATCCCGACCTGCACATCGGCCCCTCGACCGACGTCGTGAGCGGCGAAGGCAAGATCCTCACCGCGGGCGGCATCGACTCGCACGTGCACCTCATCTCGCCGTCCCAGGTGGTCGAGGCGCTCGCCACCGGCATCACGACCGTCGCGGGCGGCGGCACCGGGCCGAGCGAGGGCACCAAGGCCACGACCGTCACGCCCGGGGCGTGGCACCTCGAGGCGATCCACCGCGCGCTCGACCGGCTCCCCGTGAACGTCCTGCTGCTCGGCAAGGGCAACACCGTGAGCGCCGAAGGGCTGCGCGAGCAGGCCATGGCCGGCGCGGGCGGCTACAAGGTCCACGAGGACTGGGGGTCGACGCCGGCCGCGATCGACGCCGCGCTGCGCGCCGCCGACGACTGGGGGCTGCAGGTCGCGCTGCACTCGGACTCGCTCAACGAGGCCGGGTTCGTGGAGTCGACGCTGCGCGCGATCGGCGGCCGCTCGATCCACGCCTTCCACGCCGAGGGCGCGGGCGGCGGGCACGCACCCGACATCCTCACCGTCGCGAGCCACCCGAACGTCATCCCCGGCTCGACCAACCCGACCCTCCCGCACACGGTGAACACCGTCGCGGAGCACCTCGACATGCTCATGGTGTGTCACCACCTCAACCCGCAGGTCGCGGAGGACCTGGCGTTCGCCGAGTCGCGCATCCGCGGCACGACGATCGCCGCGGAGGACGTGCTCCACGACCTCGGCGCCATGTCCATCACGTCGTCCGACGCGCAGGCGATGGGCCGCATCGGCGAGGTCGTCACGCGCACGTGGCAGGTCGCGCACGTCATGAAGGCGCGGCGTGGCGCGCACCCGGGTGGGGCGCGCGGACCGGAGCTGCCGGCGGACAACCTGCGCGCTCGCCGGTACGTCGCCAAGTACACGATCAACCCGGCCGTCGCGCACGGGATCGACGCGTACGTGGGGTCGGTCGAGCCGGGCAAGGTCGCGGACCTCGTGCTGTGGGAGCCCAAGCTGTTCGGCGTGCGGCCGAGCGTCGTCATGAAGGGTGGCGCGCTCGTCTGGGGTGCGCTGGGCGACCCCAACGCGTCGATCCCGTCGCCGCAGCCCGTGCTCATGCGTCCGGCGCTCGCCGACGCGATCGGGGCCGACGTCTCGATGTCGTTCGTCTCGCCCGCCGCGCTCGACGACGGCCTCGAGGAGCGGCTCGGGCTCGCCCGACAGCTCCTCCCGGTCGCGGACACGCGCGGCGTCGGCAAGGCGCAGATGAAGAACAACGACTACCTGCCGCAGATCGTGATCGACCCGGAGTCCTTCGCGATCGAGGTCGACGGCGAGCTCGTCGTCCCCGCGCCCGCCGACCGGCTGCCGCTCGCGCAGCTCTACTCGCTGTTCTGAGCCGTGAGCGAGACACCCGAGGTCGACGTGGCGGGACGCGCGGAGCTCATGCTCGCGCTGCTCGCCGACGCGCGCCTGCCCACCGGCGGGCACACGCAGTCCGCGGGCCTCGAGCCCGCGCTGCGGGCGGGCATGCCCGCTCCGCGCGTGCCCGACTACGTGCGCGCGCGTCTCGCGACGGTCACGCGCGTCGAGGCAGCCACGGCGGTCGTCGCACGGCACGTGGCGCTCGCGGCCGGTCCCGGGCCCGACGGCGCCGGATCCGCCCCCGCGGATCGCGCACCGTCCGCCAGGGTGCCCGACGGCGTGGCGTCCGCGGCGCTCGACCTCGCCGACACCTGGCTCGCCTGGGCGGCGCGGACGCCGTCGCCCGCGCTCCGCGAGACGTCGCAGCGGCTCGGCCGCGGCTATCTGCGGCTCCTGCGCCGGCTGTGGGCCGAGCGTCCCGCGGTCGCTGCGCTGGACGAGGCCGCGGTGCTCGTCGCCGACGCGCGCCGCGCCGACGGGATGTCCGACCCGCACGAGGGCGCCACGTCGGCCGCGCCGGCTCCGTCGGGCGCGGGACACGGCGCGGGGGGTCGGGGTGCGGCGGGCCGCAGGGCGCCGCAGCCCCCGCGACCGGTGGTGCTCGGCGTGACCGCCGCGTGCGCGGGGCTGTCCGCGCTGCAGGTCGCGCGCCTCGTCGGGTACGAGGACGTGCAGACCGTCGCCGCGGCGACGCTCAAGCTCGAGCCCGTTGATCCCGTCGTCGCGACGGGCTGGGTCGTCGCGGCCCAGCCCGCGATCGACGCGCTCGCTCACGACGTCGCCCACGTGACCGACCCCCGCGCGATCCCCGCGCACGGCGCACCGCTCGTCGAGCAGTGGGCCGAGATCCACGCCCGCACCACCGAGAGGCTGTTCAGTGCCTGACAACCTGCCTGAGAACACTCCCGACAACCGCTCCACCCGCTCCCTGCGACTCGGCGTCGCCGGCCCCGTCGGCACGGGCAAGAGCTCGCTCATCGCGCTCCTGTGCCGCGAGCTGTCCGGCGTGCTCCAGCTCGGCGTCATCACCAACGACATCTACACCGACGAGGACGCGCGCTTCCTGCGCTCCGCGGGCGTGCTCGACCCCGAACGCATCCGCGCGGTCGAGACCGGCGCGTGCCCGCACACCGCGATCCGCGACGACGTGACCGCGAACCTCCTCGCGGTCGAGGACCTCGAGGAGGACTTCGCGCCGCTCGACGTCGTCCTCGTGGAGTCGGGCGGCGACAACCTCACCGCCACGTTCTCGCCCGCGCTCGTCGACGCGCAGATCTTCGTGCTCGACGTCGCGGGCGGCGGCGACGTCGCGCGCAAGGGCGGGCCGGGGATCGCCCGGGCCGACCTGCTCGTCGTCAACAAGACGGACCTCGCGCCCTACGTGGGCGTCGACGTGCCGCGGATGGTCCTCGACGCGACGGCCGCGCGCGACGGCGCCCCGGTGCTCGCCCTCTCGCGCCTCGACCGCGAGTCGATCGACGCGCTCACCACGTGGGTGCAGACGTTGCTCGCGGCGCACCGCGCGGGCGCGCACGTGCCGCAGGACCCGGGTCCGATGGCGCCGCACTTCCACGCGGACGAGGAGGGCAACGGGTTCCTCCACACGCACGAGGAGGGCGACGCGGCGCACGCCCACGGCCACGGCCACCCTCACGCCCACGAGCACGGCGACGCGGCCGCGGAGCCGGTGGCCGCCGTCGGGCGCGACTGAGACCCGGGCGACGAGACGCTCGTGGACGAGGTGACGCGGGTCGGGGCGTACCGGGACGCGGGCCGGGTGCGCTGCGACCTGCGCCCCGGCGCGCTCAGCCCGCGCGTCCTGTCCACCGGGCCGGGCGTGGTCCGGGTCGCGCTCGTCGCGACGCGCGCGCTGCTCCTCGGCGGTGACCGCGTGCGGATCGAGGTGCACGTGGGGGAGGGCGTCGAGCTCGAGCTCGTCGAGGTGTCGGGCACCGTCGCGTACGCCGGGCGCGGGCGGTCGGCCTCGTGGGACGTGGCCGTGCAGGTCGACGCCGGTGGGCTCCTCGTGTGGGACGCGCTGCCGTTCGTCGTCGCCGACGGGGCCGACGTCGAGCGCTCCACGCGCGTGGCGCTCGCCCGCGGCGGAACCCGGGGTGCAGGTGGCGTCGCGCTCCTGCGCGAGACGCTCGTCCTGGGCCGCTCGGGAGAGGTCGGCGGCCGGCTGCGGTCGCGCACGCGCGTCGCCCTGTCGGCACCTGGTGCCGCCCCGACGTCCCGCGGTGTCGGCGGGACCGGTGAGTCCGCGACGCCAGCAGGGTCGGGACCTCCATGGCGGAGCGACCCGGCACGACCGGGGCACGTGCGCGAGCTCTTCGTCGAGGACCTCGACCTCGACGACGACCGCACCCTGCCCGGGATCCTCGGCGACGCGCGCGTCGTCGACTCGGTGCTGTGCCTCGGGACGCGCCCGCCGGTCGCGCTCGGCGCCCTCGCGGCAGACCGGCCCGCGAGCACGACACCCGCACCGCTGCGGCTCGACCTCGACGGCCCCGGCGCGATCGGCCGCCACCTCGGCCCGAGCACCCACGACGCCGGGATCGACGCCGTCGTGGCGGCCTGGACGACGGCGGTGCGCGCCGCCCGTGGCATCGCTGGCGACCTGCCCGACGACCCGCAGCCCGCTCGCGCGGCGCCGTCGGACACCGACCTTCCCGAACCCCGCACGACACTGCTGACGACAGGAGCCTGACATGCACGTCCCCGACCACTTCCTGAACGACCCCACGTCGGCGACGACCGCCGTCGTGTCCCTCGCCGCCGTCGGCTACGCGGCGTACCGGGCGCGCGAGGACCTCACCCCGCGTCGCGTCGCGCTGACGGCTGCGACGACCGGGTTCGTCTTCGCCGTCCAGATGCTCAACTACCCGGTCGCCGCCGGGACGAGCGGCCACCTCATGGGAGGGGCGCTCGCGGCCGCGCTCGTCGGGCCGTGGCTCGGCGTGCTGTCCGTGACGCTCGTGCTGCTGGTGCAGGCGCTCGTCTTCGCGGACGGCGGGATCACCGCGCTGGGCACGAACGTGCTGCTCATGGCGGTGGTCGGGACGCTCGTCGGCTGGGCGGCGACGCGTGGCGTCCTGCGCCTGACGCGCGGACGCGGTGCAGCCGGCGCCGCGGGGGTGGGAGCGCTCGTGAGCGTGCCCGCCTCGGCCGCGGTGTTCGCCTCGCTCTTCGCCGTCGGCGGGACGGTACCGGTCCCGGTGGGCGAGCTCGTCGGTCAGATGCTCTCCGTGCACGCGGTCATCGGGCTCGGCGAGGCGCTCATCACGGCCGGGGTCGTCGGGCTCGTGCTCGCGGTCGCTCCGGGCGTCGCAGCCATCGAGGGCGTGGCACGACCTGCGCCGAGCCGTGCCGTCGGGCCCGACGCCGTGGCCTCGCCGGGAACGGCTGTCTCGCCTGGTTCCACGGCGCTCGCGGCGGCCCCGGCCGGCGCGGTGCGGCGTGCCGTGCTCGCGCTCGGGTCGGGCGCGCTGCTCGCCGCGGTCGTCGTGTCGTCGTTCGCGGCGGCCACGCCGGACGGCCTCGAGGCGACGGCCGAGTCGGTCGGCTTCGCCGACGCGGCGCGCGACCACGCGTTCGCGGGGATGCCGCTCGCCGACTACGGCGAGGCCGGCGGGATCTTCGTCGGCGTCGCCGGCCTCGTGGGCGTCGCCCTCGTCGTCGCGCTCACGGCCGGGCTCCTCACCGCCGTCCTGAGCGCGACCACCCGCCGCCGCACGGCGACCGCCCCGGCCGCCTGACGGCCCTCCCCGGCGAGGGAGAACCCCGGTTGCCCGAGGTAGAACCGTGGTCGTGCGAGGTAGAACTCTGGTGGGTCGAGGGGCACCCGAGCCTCGAGAACGCTTCACCACCAGGGTTCTACGTCGGCGGACCTGGGGTTGACCTCTGCGACCAGCGTTCTATCTCGCGCTACCAGGGTTCTCTCTCGGCAGTGTTCCCGGGCGCGTGACCGGATCGTGACCGTGTGACACGTGCCGTTAACAGGACGGGCAGATCGGCCGAAACACGGCGTCACTAGCGTCGACATCAGTGGGCACCACCCCGGGCACAGGCTCGTATACACGCCTGTACCCGGTGCTCGCGGCGCGCGACCGCCTCCCCGGCGGCCGCCGGCCTCCTGCTGAGAAACCTGCGGAGAACTCCGCTGTGCGAACCTCGCTGAAAGGACTCTCGTGACACCTTCACGCGCCACGACCCGTCTCGCCCCGGCCGCCGCTCTCGTCGTCCTCGCGCTCACGCTCACCGCGTGCGGCGCGAAGACGGAGACCGGCGACGGAGCGGGCGCCGCGACCAGCGCTGCCGAGAGCTGCGTCGACACCTCCGGCGACACCGTCAAGATCGGCTTCCTCAACTCGCTCTCCGGCACCATGGCGATCTCCGAGCAGACCGTCGCCGACTCCCTGGCCCTCGCGGCGGAGGAGATCAACGCCGACGGCGGCGTGCTCGGCAAGCAGCTCGAGATCGTCCAGGAGGACGGCCAGTCCGAGCCCACGGTCTTCGCCGAGAAGGCGGAGAAGCTCATCACGAGCGACTGCGTCGCCGCCGTGTTCGGCGGCTGGACGTCCGCGTCGCGCAAGGCGATGCTGCCCGTCTTCGAGGCGCAGGACTCGCTGCTCTTCTACC
Source organism: Cellulosimicrobium sp. NPDC055967 (assembly GCF_042269845.1). Taxonomy (NCBI): domain Bacteria; kingdom Bacillati; phylum Actinomycetota; class Actinomycetes; order Micrococcales; family Promicromonosporaceae; genus Cellulosimicrobium; species Cellulosimicrobium sp. NPDC055967. Next base: position 44,349 of record NZ_JBHJYJ010000013.1, read on the forward strand.
CGGTCCAGTACGAGGGCCTCGAGTCGTCGCCGAACATCTTCTACACCGGCGCCACGACCAACCAGCAGATCGTCCCCGCACTCGACTACCTCAAGGAGCAGGGGGTCACGTCGATCTTCCTCGTCGGTTCCGACTACGTCTTCCCGCGCACGGCGAACAAGATCATCAACGCGTACGCGGAGGCGAACGGCATCGAGGTCCTCGGTGAGGAGTACGCGCCGCTGGGCCACACCGACTTCTCCACGATCGTCAACAAGGTGAAGTCCGCCGGGGCGGACGCCGTGTTCAACACGCTCAACGGCGACTCCAACGTCGCGTTCTTCAAGGAGTACAAGAACGCGGGCCTCGGGCCGGACACGATGCCCGTCGTGTCGGTGTCGATCGCCGAGGAGGAGGTGGGCGGCGTCGGCGTCGAGAACGTCGAGGGCCAGCTCACGGCCTGGAACTACTACCAGACCATCGACAGCCCGGAGAACACCACGTTCGTCGAGGCGTTCCAGGCCAAGTACGGCGCCGACCGCGTGACGTCCGACCCGATGGAGGCGGCGTACACCTCGCTCTACCTGTGGAAGGGCATGGTCGAGAAGGCCGAGTCGTTCGACGTCGCCGACGTCCAGGAGGCCGCCGACGGCGTGACCTTCGACGCCCCCGAGGGCTCCGTCACCGTGAACGGCGACAACCACCACATCGCCAAGACCGCCCTCATCGGCAAGATCGGCCCCGACGGCCTCATCTACACCGAGTGGAGCTCGGGCGAGCCGATCGAGCCCGACCCGTACCTCGAGGGCTACGACTGGGCCGAGGGCCTCTCCTGACCCCGTGAGCGCCGGGCATCCGCCGCCCCACGCGGCGGCGGGTGCCCGGCGCTCCGTGAGTCCTCGTCCGCACTCACCGGAAGGCACGACGCCCATGGATGTGCTGTTCTCGCAGCTCTTCGCGGGACTGAGCCTCGGCTCCGTCCTGCTCCTCGCCGCCCTCGGGCTGGCGCTCACGTTCGGCCAGATGGGCGTCATCAACATGGCGCACGGCGAGTTCATGATGGCGGGCGCCTACACGGCGTTCGTCGTGCAAGGGGTCGTCGGCAACGCCGGCGTCTCGCTGCTCGTCTCGTTGCCGCTCGGGTTCCTCGTCGGTGGCCTGCTCGGGCTGCTGCTCGAGGCGACGCTCATCCACCGCATGTACAAGCGGCCGCTCGACACCCTGCTCGTGACGTGGGGCGTCGCACTCGTGCTCCAGCAGGTCGCGCGCGACGTGTTCGGGGCCCCCAACGTCGACGTGCGCGCCCCCGCCTGGCTGAGCGGCGCCGTCGACCTGTTCGGCCTCGCCGTGCCCAAGACGCGCGTGTTCATCCTCGCGCTGGCGGTCGTCGCGGTCGTCGCGCTGCCCGTCGTGCTCAAGGTGACGCCGCTCGGGCGGCGGATCCGCGCCGTCGTGCAGAACCGCGACCTCGCCGAGGCGAGCGGCGTCTCCACGCGGACGACGGACCGCCTGACGTTCTTCATCGGGTCCGGTCTCGCCGGGATCGCGGGCGTCGCGCTCACGCTCCTCGGGTCGATCGGCCCCACGCTCGGGACGAGCTACATCGTCGACGCGTTCCTCGTCGTCGTCGCGGGCGGCATCGGGCAGATCAAGGGCACGGTCATCGCGGCGTTCGCGCTCGGGCTGCTCCAAGCGACCTTCGAGTACTCCACGACGGCGAGCATCGCGAAGGTGCTCGTGTTCGTCGTCATCGTCGTCTTCCTCCAGGTGCGACCCCAGGGCCTCGTGTCGGTCCGGACGAGGAGCCTCGCATGAGCGCCGTCACGACCGGGGGCACGTCCCGGCTCACCACCCTGTACCGCTCCTCGCGCGCCCGCGTGATCGTCGGGTTCGCCGTCGCGGCGGTCCTGCTGTTCGCCGTCGCGCCCGCGACGCTCTCCACGTTCCGCCTCGGCCTGCTCGGCAAGTTCCTGTGCCTCGCGATGGTCGCCGTCGGCATCGGCCTCGCGTGGGGCCGCGGCGGGATGCTCACGCTCGGGCAGGGCGTGTTCTTCGGCCTCGGTGCCTACATCATGGCGATGCACCTCAAGCTTGCGGACGCCGGGCCGGGCGGGGTGCCGGACTTCATGATGCTCTACGGCTCGGGCGAGGTGCCGGGCTGGTGGGAGCCGTTCCGGTCGCCGGTCGTGACCATCCTCGCCATCGCCGTCATACCTGCCGGTCTCGCCGCGCTGCTCGGGTTCGCCGTCTTCACGCGGCGCGTGCGGGGCGCCTACTTCGCGATCCTCTCGCAGGCGCTCGCGGCGGCCTTCGCGATCCTGCTCATCGGTCAGCAGGCGACGACGGGCGGCACCAACGGCCTCAACGGTTTCCGGTCGTTCTTCGGGTACGACCTCGCCGACCCGGTCAACAAGCGCATGCTCTTCTTCATCGCCGCCGGCGCCCTGCTCGTCATGGTCGCGATCGCGCGCCAGCTCATGGTGTCGCGGTTCGGCGAGCTGCTGGTCGCCGTGCGCGACCAGGAGAACCGCGTCCGGTTCCTCGGCTACGACCCGGCCAAGGTCAAGGTCGTCGCGTACGCCGTCGCGGCGTTCATGGCGGCCGTGGGCGGCGCGCTGTTCGTGCCGATCGTCGGGATCATCTCGCCCGCCGACGTAGGCGTCGTGCCGTCGATCGGGTTCCTCATCGGCGTCGCCATCGGCGGCCGGGCGACGCTCCTCGGCCCGGTGCTCGGGTCGATCGCCGTGAGCTGGGCGCAGACGAGCCTGTCCGAGGCGTTCCCGTCCGGCTGGATCTACGCCCAGGGTGCGCTGTTCATCCTCGTCGTCGCATTCCTGCCCGGCGGGCTCGCCGAGCTGTTCACGCGGTGGCGCCGCGCGCGCCGCGGCGCCGTGCCCGACGGCGGTGTGCCCGCCCCGGCGGACGGCGGCACCGCGGACGAGCCGGGCACCGGCGACCCGGCGACCGAGCGACCGACCGCCGTCGACCACGACCCCGCCACCTCCGGGAGGACCGCATGACCACGCAACCCACGGGACCGGCGTCGGGCACGGTGCCGGTGCCCGAGGCGGCGGGCGCCGCTGTCCTCGAGACCGGCGTCGCGGGCGACGGGCTCGACCTCGAGGCCGCGCAGTCCGTCCTCGGCGTCGACGACTCGCGGTTCCGGCACGACTACCTCGAGGTGCGCGGGCTGCGCGTCGAGTTCGACGGGTTCGTCGCCGTCCAGGGCGTCGACCTCACCGTCACCGCGGGCGACCTCCGGTTCCTCATCGGGCCCAACGGCGCGGGCAAGACGACGATCGTGGACGCCATCACCGGCCTCGCCAAGGCGTCGGGATCGGTGCAGTTCGGCGGGGTCGACCTGCTCGGCAAGAAGACGCACCGCATCGCGCGGGCCGGCGTCGGGCGCACGTTCCAGACGGCGAGCGTGTTCGAGGAGCTCAGCGTGCTCCAGAACCTCGACATCGCTGCGGGTGCCGGACGCGGCCCGCTCACGCTCCTGCGGCGTCGCACCTCGACGCCCGAGACCGTCGAGCAGGCGCTCGAGACCGTCGGGCTCGCGCACCTGCGCGACGTCCAGGCCGGGATCCTCGCGCACGGGCAGAAGCAGTGGCTCGAGATCGGGATGCTGCTCGTCCAGGACGCCCGGCTGCTGCTGCTCGACGAGCCCGTCGCGGGCATGAGCCAGTCCGAGCGCGAGCAGACCGGCGAGCTGCTCCAGCGCATCGGCGCCCAGCGGACGGTCGTCGTCGTCGAGCACGACATGGAGTTCCTCCGGGCCTTCGCGAGCTCGGTCACGGTGCTGCACCTGGGCCAGGTGCTCGCCGAGGGCACGTACGCCGAGGTCCAGGCCGACCCGCGCGTGCAGGAGGTCTACCTCGGCAGCGCGGGCGCGACCCGCGGCGCTCGCCGCCGCCCTCCGGGACGTGATGCGGGGAGCGAGCCCGCGGCGTCCGGCACGGAGGAGCGCGCGACGAGCCCGGCGACCACCACGAACGACGACGAGGAGGCGTGATGCTCGAGCTCACGGGCCTGCACGGGGGCTACGGCCGGACCATGGTGCTCCACGGCGTCGACCTCACGGTGCCGGCGGGCGGCGTCGCCGCCGTGCTGGGGCACAACGGCGCCGGCAAGACGACGCTCCTGCGGACCGCGCTCGGGCTGCTCAAGGCCCGGTCGGGGAGCGTCGTGCTCGACGGCGAGGACGTCACCCGGCTGCCGACGCACCAGCGCGTGCGGCGAGGTCTCGCGTACGTCCCGCAGGGGCAGCAGTCGTTCGGCGACCTCACGGCGCGCGAGAACCTCCAGCTCGTCGCCGACACGTCGCGCGAGGGGCCGCGACGCCTCGACGAGGCGCTCGACCTGTTCCCGGCGCTGCGCGGGCTCCTCGGCCGACGGGCCGGGCTCCTGTCCGGCGGGCAGCGGCAGCAGCTCGCCATCGCGCGCGCCCTCATCACCGGCCCGCGCGTGCTCGTGCTCGACGAGCCGACCGAGGGCATCCAGCCGTCCGTCGTCACCGAGATCGAGGACGCGATCCTCACCCTCACCGACGCGGGCGGCCTGTCGGTCCTGCTGGTCGAGCAGCACGTCGGGTTCGCGCTCGGCGCGGCGCGCGACTACGTCGTCCTCCAGTCCGGGCGCGTGACGAGCCGCGGGTCGGGCGGCGAGGCCGCCGAGGAGAGCGTCCGTGCGGCGATGGCCGTGTAGCCGACGCGGCGTCGACCCGCACGGCGTACCCGGCGGCACCGCCGCCGGGTCGCCGTGCGGGATGATGGCAGGGCATGACCACGACGCACGGGCCGGACGACCAGGAGACCCCGCATGGACATCGTGACCGCGCCGGAACCCGCCGCGACCTCGTTGCGCGACGCCGTCTACACGCGGTTGCGCGCCGAGATCCTCAACGGCCGGGTCGACCCGCGCGAGCGGCTCACCGAGCCCAAGCTGAGCCGGCGGTTCGAGGTGTCGCGCACGCCTGTGCGCGAGGCGCTGTCCCGGCTCCTGTCCGACGGGCTCATCCAGCGCACCGACTTCGGGTACGCCGTCGTCGTGCCCAGCCTCGCCGAGCTGCGCGACCTGTACGAGCTGCGCGTGACCCTCGAGCTGCGCGGCGTCGAGCGCATCATCGAGAACACCGAGCTGCACTACGACACCGATGCCCTGCGCGACGAGCTCGGCCGGTGGGTCGAGCTCCGCGCCGCGCCGCCGGAACCCGACCCGAGCTTCGTGCTCCTCGACGAGCGCTTCCACACCGTGCTGTCCCGCGCCGCGGGCAACGACCGCCTCACCGAGGCGCTCGTCGAGGTCAACGAGAAGGTGCGCGCCGTCCGCATGTACGACTTCGTCGAGTCCGAGCGCATCCGCATCACCATCGACGAGCACATCGAGATCCTCGAGCTCGCGCTCGCCGACCGCCTCCCCGAGGCGCGCACCGCGCTCCACCTGCACGTCGGCGAGTCGCTCGCCGTCGTCATGGAACGCGCGGCGCGAGCCCTCTCCCGCATGGCCCTCGCCGTCTGACGCTCGGCGTCCCACGGGCCGAGGTAGAGCTCTGGTCGGCCGAGGTAGAACCCCGGTCGGTCGGGGTAGAACCGTGGTCGCGCGAGGTAGAACCGTGGTTCTTGTGCTCGACGGCGTGTGGTCGCCTGGGGTGGTCGGGGTGGGTGGTGGAGCCGCGTCTACCATCCGCCCCTCGTTCCTCGCGGCTCCCGCCAGGCCCGCCACGACGCGGAACCACCACCCACCCCGACCGGCTTCGGCTCGCCCAGGCCTCGCCCACCTCGGGCGACTGCCCGCGGCGCCGGCGGTGGGCTCTAGGCTGGGCCCGTTCTGTCCGACGGCGAGGCGTGGCCTCGCGCCCCTACCCCGGGGAGGGCGATGGCTGCCACGCTGCTCGTCGCGAACCGCGGCGAGATCGCCTGCCGCGTGCTGCGCAGCGCGCGGCAGCTTGGGCTGCGCACCGTCGCCGTGCACTCCGACGCAGACCGTGGGGCGCGGCACGTCCGCCTCGCGGACGAGGCGGTGCGGATCGGTCCGGCACCCGTCGCCGAGTCCTACGACGACGGGCGACGGCTCCTCGATGCGGCGCTCGCGTCGGGTGCGGACCTGCTGCACCCGGGCTACGGCTTCCGCGCGGAAGACGCGGAGTTCGCCGCGGCGGTCGAGGCGGCCGGCGTCGCGTTCGCAGGCCCGACCCCGGAGCAGCTCCGTCTCCTCGGCGACAAGGCCCGCGCCCGCGCGCTCGCGCAGGAGTGCGGCCTGCGGGTGCTGCCGGGGTCGCCGGTGCTCGGCGGCCTCGAGGACGCGCTCGGGTGGGCGGACGAGATCGGTTTCCCGCTCGTGCTCAAGGACGCCGGTGGCGGTGGCGGGACCGGCGTGCACGTGTGCCGCGACGCGGCGGGGCTCGCCGGGGCGTGGCGGCGGGAGTCGTCGCGCCCCGGGTCGTCCGGGCGGTTGTTCGTCGAGCGTCACGTCGACCGGGCTCGCCACCTCGAGGTGCAGCTCTTCGGTGACGGGGCGGGCCGAGTCGTCTCGCTCGGCGACCGCGACTGCTCGCTCCAGCGCCGCCACCAGAAGGTCGTCGAGGTCGCGCCCGCGCCCGGCCTCGATACCGGCGTGCGCGCGACCCTGCACGACGGCGCCCGTCGGCTCGCGGCGCGGGTCGGGCTGCGCTCGGCCGCGACGCTGGAGGCGCTGCTCGACGTCGGCTCGGGCGAGGTCACGTTCCTCGAGGTGAACCCGCGGATCCAGGTCGAGCACACCGTGACCGAGGAGGTCACCGGCGTCGACCTGGTGGCCTGGATGCTGCGCCTCGCCCTCGGCGACACGACCGTGCTCGACGACGTGCTGCCGTCGGGCCCTGCGGCCCGGGGGGTGGCGGCGCAGGCGCGCGTCTATGCCGAGGACGTGCGCCACGGGCGACCCGCCGCGGGCACGCTCGCGCGGCTCGACCTTCCGCGTTCGGGCGCGGGGACGGACGTCCGCGTCGAGACCGGCGCGAGCGCGGGCGACGAGCTCGGTCCCGACGCCGACCCGCTGCTCGCGAAGGTCGTCGTGCACGCGGCGTCGCACACGCTCGCGGTCGCAGGGCTGCGCACCGCGCTCGGGGACGTGCGGGTGGACGGCGTCCCCACGAACGTCTCGCTGCTGCGCGCCGCGCTCGCCGACCCCGCCGTCGCCGAGGGATCGGCGACCACCACCACGCTCGCGATCGTGCACGACCCGGAACCCTGGGTCGACGTGCTCGACCCTGGCGTGCTGACCACGGTGCAGGACTGGCCGGGCCGCACCGGGTACTGGGGCGTGGGCATCCCGCCCTCGGGCCCGATGGACGACCTGTCGTTCCGCACCGGCAACCGCGCGCTGGGCAACCCCGAGGGTGCGGCGGGGCTCGAGTGCACCCTCACCGGCCCGACCCTGCGGTTCTCGCACGAGGCGACGGTGTGCGTCACGGGGGCGCCGGCGCCCGTGACGGTCGACGGTGAGCCCGTGCGGCAGTGGGAGCCCGTCGTCGTCCCCGCGGGCGGCGTGCTCGCCGTCGGCGCGCCGCACGCCGTCGGGCTGCGGACGTACGTGCTCGTCGCGGGCGGCCTGGACGTCCCGGAGCATCTCGGGTCGGCGGCGACCTTCGTCCTCGGCGCCGTCGGCGGCCCGGCCGGGCGCGCGCTCGTCGCGGGCGACGCGCTGCACCCTCGGACCACTGGTCCCGGGACAGCCGGTCGGCCGGGCGAGACGGCGTCTCCCGGGCTCGGTGCGGCGGGCGCGGTGCCGCCCGGCGCCCGGCCCCGGATGGGGCACTCGTGGGAGCTCGCCGTGACGACGGGACCGCAGTCTGCGGCGCTCACCGCCGCCGCGCTCGGTCGGCTGCGGGCGTCCTGGTGGCGGGTCCTGCCGCACGCGGACCGGACGGGCGTGCGGCTCGCCGGGCCGCCGCTCACGTGGGTGCGGCCCGACGGCGGCGACGCGGGGCTGCACCCGTCCAACGTGCTCGACAACCCGTACTCGGTGGGTGCGCTGAACATCAGCGGGGACACGCCGATCCTGCTCGGCCCGGACGGACCGAGCCTCGGCGGCTTCGTGTGCGCGCTCACCGTCGTGGCCGGCTCCCGGTGGAAGCTCGGACAGATGCGGCCGGGCGACGTCGTGCGGTTCGTGACCGTCCACGGCGACGGCGCCGACCGGCTGCGTCGCGACGACGCGGCCCGGGCGGCGGCGCGCGTCCCGACGGCGGTGCGCGCCGTCCGGGGCCGGGACGTCGGGGCCTTCGTCGGCGACGACGTCCGACCTCCGGGCGGGCCGACGCCGCGCGCCGACCGGCGACCCGCGGTCCGCTACCTGCGCGGCGCGGACGACGCGCTCCTCGTCGAGTACGACGGCGGGGAGGGGCTCGACCTGCACGACCGTCTGCGCGTGCACGCCCTGGCGACCGGTCTCGAGGCTGCGGCCCCGCAGGGCCTGCTCGACGTGACACCGGGCGTCCGCACGCTCCACCTCCACGTCGATCCCGAGACGCTGCCCGTGACACGGCTCGTCGGGCTGCTGCGCGAGCTGGAGGAGGACCTGCCGCCGAGCGACGAGATCGAGGTGCCGAGCCGCGTGCTCCGGCTGCCGCTGAGCTGGGACGACCCCGCGATCCGGGACGCCGTCGAGCGGTACGCGGCCGCGGTCCGGTCCGACGCGCCGTGGCTGCCGTCCAACGTCGACTTCGTCCGTCGGGCCAACGGGCTCGCGAGCGTCGAGGACGTGCGACGCACCGTCCTCGGCGCCGAGTACCTCGTGCTCGGGCTCGGGGACGTGTACCTGGGCGCGCCGCTCGCCGTGCCGGTCGACCCGCGACATCGCCTGCTCACCACGAAGTACACCCCGGCGCGCACCTGGACCCCGTCCGACGCCGTCGGCCTCGGAGGGGCGTTCCTGTGCGTGTACGGCATGGCGAGCCCCGGGGGCTACCAGCTCGTGGGCAGGACCGTCCCCGTCTGGTCGGCCCACGCGCAGCGCCCGCCGTTCCGCCCGGGCGTCCCGTGGCTGTTCCGGCACTTCGACCGGATCGTGTGGGAGCCGGTCGACCCGGACGAGCTCGCCGAGCGCCGCGCGGCGGCCCGCGCGGGGGTCCTGGAGGTGCCGATCGAGGACGGCGTCTTCTCCGGCCGGGAGCACGCCGCGCTCCTCGCGCGCGAGGCCGACGACATCGCCGCGGTCGGGGCGGCGCGCCGCGCGGCGTTCGGACGCGAGGCCGCGGCCTGGGCGGAGGCAGGCGAGCTCGTCGGGTCCGCCGCGCGCGCGACCGCGCGCGGCGGTCTCGACCCGGCGTCCGCCGGCGCACGCGACACCGAGCTCGCCTCCGCCGACCTGGACGACCCGGCGCGCGTCGTGCTGCGCGCGCCGCTCGGCGGGGTGGTGTGGCGCGTGGAGGCGCTGCCGGGGCGCCGCGTCGCCGAGGGCACGCCCGTGGTCGTGCTGGAGGCGATGAAGCTCGAGCTGCCGGTCCTGGCACCCTCCGACGGCATCGTCGTCGACGTCCGCGTGCGCCCGGGCGACCACGTACGCGCCGGCGACCGGCTCGCCGTCGTGCACCTCGACGCATGACGCGCCGAGCGCCGTCGCGCCCGGGTGCTACCGCGTGGTGAACAGCCGCGCGGCCTGGGACTCGGCGTCGGCGTAGGTCTGGGCGGCCGCGCCGAGCGCCGCCGTGATGTCGTCGAGCGCGAGCTCGACCTGGTTCTGCGTGGTCTGCCACTGCGTCATCACGCCCGTGAAGGACGTCGCCGCGCCGCCGCGCCACGATGCCTGAAGGTCGGTGAGGTGGCGCATCATGGCCCCGACCTCCGCCCGGATCGCCGTGACCGACCCGTTCACCGCCGCGCTCGCCTGGGCGACCCGTGCGCTGTCGACCTCGTACCGGCTCATGTCGTCCTCCGTCGTCTCGTCGGCCCGCGGGCCGTCCCGCACGCGGCGGGTGCCGGTGCGACGACGACGCTAGCCACGGGACCCCGGGCGCCGCGGGCGCGGCGACGTCCCTGTGGACGACGGGTCAGGACGCGGGACCTGTGGACGGTGTCGACGCTTCTGCCAGCTTGAGCTGCTCCTTGCGCAGCCGCTGCAGCTCCGCGTCGAGGTTCTGCCGTGCGGGCTCCTCCCACGCTGCGCCGAGCGGGCTCGAGAAGAGGGAACGGCGGTCGAGCAGCTTCGTGAGGATCGCGATCCGGGCCCGCACGTAGTCGACCTTCGGGATGTGCGCGTACTCGTCGCGCACATCCTTGAGGTACTCCTTGTAGCGCTGCGGCTCCGCGGCGAGCATCGCGAGGTCGGCGTCGCACAGCACCGCGCAGTCGAAGTCCGTCGCGTCCGGGGAGTGCCGCACGAGCGCGTTGACGAGGTACGCGACGCGGCGGGCGGCCGGCTCCGGGACCCCGAGCGTCGTGAGCTCGTCGTGGGCCAGCGCGGCGCTCGCGGACTCGTCCTCGCCGCCCTTGTTCGCGTACGTCGCGCGGCCCTTCGCGTCGAAGATCGCGCCGTGGTACCACGCGGCGAGGCGCACGAGGTCGGGGTCGTGCGTCTCCTCGGAGAGCTCGTCGACCCGCCCCAGCACGTCCGCCAGGTGGCGCAGGTTGTGGAAGTGGCGGTCCGGCTGGTCCCAGCGGTCGAGCAGCCCCTGCCCGACGGCGCGGACCTCGTCGTCCGGGGCGGTCGCCCCGGCGCCGCGGGCGCTGCGGACGAACGAGGAGAGGAACCACTGCGGTGCGTCGGCGCTGTTGACGCCCATGAACTTTCGCCTTCTTCGTCGGACACGAGGAGATGACGGAGGTCGTCGTCACCAGGTGCGGTACCTGGCGCGGAGGCCCCCGCGTCGCCGCGCGGCCTCACCTCCAGCCTAGGTCGCGCGGGACGACCCGCCATCGTAGCCGCACTCGGCGACGGGTGGGACGGACGCCGTCGGGCCGCCCGGGAGCACCGGGCGCGGCACGCACGGACGCGCAGGTGGGACGGGGTGCGCGCGGATCAGGAGGGCAGCGGGAGGTCGACGCGGACGGTCAGCCCGCCGCCCGTCGTCTCGCGCACCGACACACGACCCCCGTGCGCGCCCACGATCGCGGCGACGATGGCCAGGCCCAGTCCCGAGCCGCCCGACGCGCGGTTGCGCGAGGAGTCCGCGCGGTAGAACCGCTCGAACACCCGCCCGCGCTGCTCGTTGGGGACGCCCGGGCCGTGGTCGCGTACCTCGAGCACGGCGACGGTGTCACGGGAGCCGTCCTGCGCGTCGTCGGAGGGCGTCGCGGAGCGGGCGGCGCCCAGCGCGATCTCGACCGGCGTCCCCGCGGGCGTGTGGCGCGCGACGTTCCCGACGAGGTTCGCCAGCACCTGCCGCAGCCGGTCCTCGTCGCCGACGACGCGCAGCGCCCCCGGCGCCTTCGCCCCGGCCGGCAGGCCCACGAGACGGACGTCCCGGGTCGGGTCGAGCGCGTGCAGGTCCTGCGCGGAGTCGCGCGCGAGCGACACGAGGTCGACCGGCTCGTGCCGCAGCGGCCGCCCCTCGTCGAGGCGCGCGAGCGCGAGCAGGTCGTTCACGAGCGTGCCCATGCGCGTCGCCGAGTCCTCGATGCGCCCCATCGTGTCGTCGACCTTGTCGGGCGTGTCGAGCGCGCCCATCCGGTAGAGCTCGCCGTAGCCGCGGATCGTCGCGAGCGGCGTGCGCAGCTCGTGGCTCGCGTCGGACACGAACCGCCGCATCCGCTCCTCCGACGCCTCCTGGACCGCGAACGCCTCCTCGATCTGCGAGAGCATCGCGTTGAGCGACGCGGCCAGCGAACCCACCTCGGTCGTCGGCGGGGCGGGACGCACGCGCCGCGACAGGTCGCCCGCCGCGATGTCCGCCGCCGTCTCCTCGATCTCGCGCAGCGGGCGCAGCGAGCGGTGCACCGCCAGGAAGGCGATCGCGCCGCCGACGAGCGCGATGCCCAGGGCGGACAGGGCGAGCGTGCGCCCCAGGATCTTCACCGTCTCGTGGATGCCTGTCAGCGGCAGCGCCACGAACGCGCTCTCCACCGCGCCTTCCTCGGTGGGCCGTGTGAGGGCGATGACCCGCCACTGCGTCGGCTGGACGGCCACCCCGAGAGTCGACGTCGTGGCATCCACGGTGAACGGTTCGCCGTCGAGGGCTCGCAGCTCCGGCTCGGACAGCGCGGGGATGTCGGGGACCCCGTACCGGAGCAGGGTGACGTCGGTCTTGCGCTCGACCTCGGAGCCGTCCGCGAACCGATACAGCACGTAGTAGTCGGAGGGCATGGTCGAGGCTGTCCCGGGCAGGCTCTGGAACGGCTCGTTCGCGAGGTCCTTCGCCGTCCGGTTGAGCTGGTCGTCGACCTGCTCGACCAGATAGCTCGACACGACCGTCGTCGTCACCACCGACGCCAGCCCGAGCCCGGCGGCCAGCAGGAGCACCGTGATCGCGACGAGCCGGGCGCGCAGCGGCACGCGCGCGAACCAGCCCCACCCCTCGGTGGGGACGGGTCGGCCGTAGGGGCGCTCCGCCGTCGGGCCGCCGTCGCCCGGCGAGGAGGGAGCCTCCGCCGCGGAGGTGTCGCCCGTGCCGGACGGCGCGGGGCCGGCTGGGGCCGTGCGCGACCCGGGGGGCGGGGGAGGGGGCGGTGGGACCGGTCGGGACCCCGTCGTCGTGCGGTCGGGGCCGGACGTCATGAGGTCGTCGGCGGCTGGCGCAGCAGGTAGCCCACGCCGCGCTTGGTGTGGATGAGCGGCGGGAGGGCGACGGGCTCGCCGTCCGGACCGGGGACCGTGAGGTTGTCGATCTTGCGGCGCAGGTAGGAGATGTAGGACTCGACGATGTTCGCGTCCCCGCCCCAGTCGTACTGCCACACGTGGTCGAGGATCTGCGCCTTCGAGAGCACGCGGCCCGCGTTGAGCATGAGGTAGCGCAGGAGCTTGAACTCCGTGGGGGACAGGTCGACGTCGATGCCCGCGCGGCGGACCTCGTGCGAGTCCTCGTCCATCTCCAGGTCGGCGAACCGCAGCACCGCGTCCTCGACGGGCTCGGCGTGCGTGCGGCGCAGCACCGCGCGGATGCGCGCCACGACCTCCTCCAGGCTGAAGGGCTTCGTCACGTAGTCGTCGCCGCCGACGGTGAGGCCGGTGATCTTGTCCCGCGTGTCGTCCTTCGCGGTGAGGAAGACGACGGGCGTGTGCTGCCCCTTCTCGCGCAGGCGCCGCGTGACGGTGAACCCGTCCATGTCCGGGAGCATGACGTCGAGCACGACGAGGTCGGGGTCGACGTCGCGCACGAGCCGCAGGGCGCTCTGCCCGTCCGCGGCGGCGTGCACCTCGAACCCGGCGAAGCGCAGGGACGTGGCCAGCAGCTCGCGGATGTTCGGCTCGTCGTCGACGACGACGAGGCGTGCCTCAGGCGTGGTGCTCATGTCCTCCAGTGTCCTCCCGCGGTCTGGGAGTCGCCTGGGAAGGGGCTCCACCCGTGGCGCGTTCCGGAGACGCCGTCCTCGGTGCGCGTGGGCGGCGTCGGGCAGGATGGCGGACGTGCGGATCACGGTGGACCAGAGGCGACGGCGGCTCGTCGCGCAGCAGCTCGCGCTCGCGACGGACCTGCCCGGACGGCCGGCGGCCCGCACCCCCGAGGACGTCGTCGACCGGCTGCTCGCGCTGCACGCCACCGACGCACCGAGCGTCTACCTCTCCGTCCTCGGGCGCGTCCCCGGCCTCGTGCTCGACGACGTCCGGGACGCCGTGTTCCGACGGCGCACCCTGGTCAAGGTGCTCGCCATGCGGCGCACGATGTTCGTCGTGCGGCGCGAGACGGTGCCCGTCGTGCACGCGGCCGCGGCGCTCGCGGTGGCCCGACGGCTGCGCGCCCGCCTGCTCAAGGAGCTCGCGACGCTGCCCACGGACCCGCCCGTCGACGACGCGGCGACCTTCCTCGCTGCCGTCGAGGCACAGGTGCACGGCGCGCTCGCGGAGCACGGTCCGATGGACGGTGCGAGCCTGTCGAAGGCCGCGCCGCTCCTGCGCACCGCGTTCCTGCCCACCACCGCCAAGACCTGGGACGTGCGCCGCACCATGACGTCCCAGCTCACAGCGCTGCTCTCGGCGGAGGGCGCGGTCGTGCGGGGCGAGCCGCGCGGGTCGTGGTCGTCCAACCGGCACGTCTGGTCGCCGGTCGAGGACTGGTTCCCGGGCGGCATCCCCGCGATGGACGAGGCGGTCGCGCGCACGGCGCTGGCCAGGTCCTGGCTCGAGGTGTTCGGCCCCGCGACGGTCAAGGACCTGTCGTGGTGGACCGGCTGGAACCTACGAGACACGCGCGCCGCGCTCGCGGAGCTCGACGTCGTCGCCGTCGAGGTCGAGACGGGCACGCCCGACGACCCGGCCCCGCAGGACGGCGTGATGCTGCGCGGGACCGACCTGCCCGGGCCCGAGGACGTCCCGCTGGAGGGGAGCGTCGCGCTCCTGCCGGCGCTCGACCCGACGACGATGGGCTGGGCCGCGCGCGACTGGTACCTCGGCCCGCACAAGGCCGCGGTCTTCGACACGATCGGCAACGCCGGCGCGACAGTCTGGTGGGAGGGCCGGATCGTCGGGGCGTGGGTCGTGCGCCCCGGCGGGGAGCCCGCGTTCCGGCTGCTCGAGGACGTGGGGTCGGACGCCGAGCGCGCCGTCGCCGCGGAGGCGGAGCGGATCGCGGCGCTCCTCGGCGGTGACGGCGTGACGGCGTCGTTCCCCACGCCCCTGTACCGCGAGCTCCACGCCTGACGGTGGAGACCCGGCTGAGTTCAGAGGTAGCGCAGCGGGTCGAACTCGTCGAGGGGGATGATGCGCACGCGCGGCAGCACGGTCGTGAACGCGCCGGCGTGGTCCTCGAGGTCGAACACCTGCAGCCCGCGGCCCGTGAGCTCGGTGAGCCGCACGTTCACGAACTCGCGGAAGGCGAGGACGCCGACGCGGCGGTCGGGGTCGTCGAGCAGCGTCTCGACCTGCGGCAGGAAGTCGCCGTCGTGGCTCGCGAGGAGCACGTCGCCCGGCTGGTCGACGATCGCGTCCAGCATGCGCTGGATACCGATGTCCACGACCTTCTCGCTGCTCGAGCCGGCGAGCGGGATCGGCCGGTAGCCCATCGCGAGCAGCGCCTGCACGAACGACATCGGCATCTGGCCCGACGACGCGTTGAGGAAGAACAGCGGCGTGACGTCCTGGCCCCAGGCCTGACGCGCGAACTCCACGATGCGGTCCCACCGCGGCCGCTCCTCCGGCGCGGGCCGGTGCCCGAGGACGTTCATGCCGAGCGTCGCGTCGATGTTCTCGCCGTCGACGACGAGGTAGGTGCGGCGCGGCGTCGTCAGCGTTCGGCCGTCGGGGGTCTGGAGGTCGGACATGCTGGTCAGCCTATCCGCGCGACGGTCGCCTGCCATGTCCACGACGTGGGTGTTTGCGTCGGGGTACCCCTGAGTGGGTACCGTCGGACCTCGTGACCACGTACGACACCGACGCCACGGCCGCAACCGGAACCGTCCGGATCACGGTCGTCCAGAACTCCCCGGACGTCACGCTCGACGGCTTCGCCGACCTGCTCGCCGCCGACCTGCGG
This sequence comes from Cellulosimicrobium sp. NPDC055967, assembly GCF_042269845.1. NCBI lineage: Bacteria > Bacillati > Actinomycetota > Actinomycetes > Micrococcales > Promicromonosporaceae > Cellulosimicrobium > Cellulosimicrobium sp. NPDC055967. Next base: position 59,932 of record NZ_JBHJYJ010000013.1, read on the forward strand.
GTCGTGCGCGCGTACGACGGCGACGCGATCCCGTCGGCCGACGGGCTCGACGACGGGCTCGTCGTCATCGGCGGGCGCATGTCCGCGCGGGACGACGAGCTCGCGCCCTGGCTCCCCGCGCTGCGCGAGACGCTGCTCGGCGCCGCGACGACCGGCGTCCCGACGCTCGCCGTCTGCCTCGGTGCGCAGCTCCTCGCCGTCGCCGGCGGCGGGCAGGCGCAGGTGAGCCCGCCCCCGGGGCCCGAGATCGGCGCGACCCGCGTCTTCTGGCGGGCCGACGCCGAGACCGACCCCGTGCTCTCGGCGCTCGCCGCGGGCGATGCGCCGGTGCGGCACGTGACGAGCATGCACGCCGACGCGATCGTCGACCTCCCGCGCGGCGCCGTCTGGCTCGGGTCGTCCAACATGTACCCCTACCAGGCGTTCCGCCTCGGTTCCGCGCTCGGCGTGCAGTTCCACCCGGAGACGACGCGCGCGGGCTTCGAGGCGTGGTGCGACGCGTACGACGACGTCGACACCGCGGCAGCCCTGGCCGGGTTCGACGAGCACGCGGCCGAGATCCTCGACGGCGGCCGTCGCCTCGCCGAGGCCTTCGTCGCCGAGGTCCGCACGACGGTCGGGCAGAGCGTCCCGGCCTGAGCGCTGTCGCCGCCCGCTCCGCGAAGTAGAGCCGTGGTCGCGCGACCAGGGCTCTACCTCGCGCGGCCCAGGGTTCTCGACCTCGGTCCCGGTTCTCCCGCGCGGGGCGTCACCAGTCGGTGGTGGGGGCGTCCTGGGTGGTGGTGCCGGACTCGATCGCGGGCGTGACCTGGGTGGGTGACACCTGCGGTGCGGGCGACGAGCCCTGCTTGAGGGCGGCGAGGCGCGCCTCGATCTCGACGGCCTCGCCGGACGTCTCGAGCTCGGCGAACTGGGAGTCGATGCTCGACGCGGCGACCTCGGCCTGGCCGATCGCCTGCGCCTCCTCGCGCCGCACGATCTCCTCGTAGCGGGAGATCTCGCTCGTGGGGTCCAGCACGTTGATCGAGCTGATGGCGCCCTGGACGGTCTGCTGGGCCTGCGCGCTCTTCTGGCGCGCGACGAGGGAGTCGCGCTTGGACTTCAGCTCGCCGAGCTTGTCCTTCATCATCGCGAGGCCGGACTTGAGCTTCTCCACCGACTCGCGCTGGGACGCGATGAGGGGCTCGGCCTGGCGGACCTCGCCCTCGGCGGAGATCTGCTTGCCGAGCGCGACCTTGGCGAGGTTGTCGAACTTGTCGGCGTTGGCCGTGTCGCCCTGCTGCCGGTAGCGGTCGGCCTGCGCGGAGGCGGCGACGGCCTTCTGGCCCCACTCCTGGACGGCGGCGACGTCCTCGTTGTAGTCCTGCTCGGCGAGGCGCAGGTTGCCGATGGTCTGCGCGACGGCCTGCTCGGCGTCGGCGATGTTGTTCGTGTAGTCGCGCACGAGCTGGTCCAGCATCTTCTGCGGGTCCTCCGCGTTGTCCAGGAGCGCGTTGATGTTCGCGCGGGCGAGCTGCGCGATCCGTCCGAAGATGCTCTGCTTCTCCGCCATGGTCGTCCCTCTCTGGTGAGCCGTCTCGTGCTGGTCGGTGCTGCGTGCTGGTCTCGTTCGTCCGTCCTGTCAGAAGCGCCCGCCGCGGCCCGAGCGCCCGCCCGACGACCGTCCGCCGGAGCGCCCGCCCGACCGTCCGCCGCCGAACCCGCCGCCCCCGGACCCGCCTCCGAAGCTCCCGCCCCCGAACCCGCCGGACCGGCCGCCCCCGCCGCCCCGCAGGATCGAGTCGAGCAGGATGCCGCCGAGCACCATGCCCCCGACGTTGCTCCCGCCCCCGCCCCCGCCGCCGAACATCCCGCCGCCCTGCGACGACTGCCAGCTCGACGCGTCCTGCTGGGCGCGCTGGGCGGCGGACTGCGCCTGGGCGTCGGCCTGCTGCGCGCGGTCGAGCGCGGCGACGGGGTCGGTCGGCTGGAGGGCGCGGGCCTCGCCGAGCAGCCGGATCGCCTCCGAGAGCCGGGTGCGTGCCTCGGGCCCGACGGCGCCGCGCCGGGTCTCGATGAAGTCGTTCGTCGCGCGGACCTGCGAGTCGACGCGCGCCAGCGTGTCGCGCAGGAGCGCGTTCGCGCGCGCTGCCTGCTCGGCGCGCTCGCGGAAGGGGGCGAGCGCGGCGTCGAGCGCGGCCTCGGCCTCGGTGAGGCGCCGTAGCGCCGCGAGGGGGTCGCCCCCGTCGCGCGCGGCTCCGGCCGCGGCCGCGGCGGCCTGCGCCTCCGCGAGAGCCGGGGCGACGGCGGGGTCCGCGGGGGCGAGGCGACCGGCGTCGGCGACGTCGGACGTGATCGAGGCGAGGCCCCGGTCGAGGCGCGGGCCTGACTCGGCGAGGTCCGCGCCGGCCCGGTCGACGGCGTCGAGCAGCGTGACCGCCTGCCCGACGGCGTTCTGCGCCGCGCGGGCGAGGGCGACGGCCGCGGCCCGGTCCTTCCTGGCGAGCGCCTCGCGGCCCCGGGCGACGGACTCGCGCGCGTTCGCGACGAGCGCCTGCGCCTGGTCCGGGTTCTGCGTGACGGAGGCGAGCGACGTCGGCGGGTACGTGCGGCCGAGCCCGTCGAGCGTCGCGCGCGCGGGCTCGACGCGGGCGAGCACCTCGCTCGCGCGCTGGTCGGTCTCGTCGAGCACCTGCGGGGCGCGCGCCTGGAGGTCGCGCAGCTCGTCGAAGGTGCGGGACTGGGCGTCGAGGGACTCCGCGACCTCGTCGCACAGCGCGACGATGCGGGCCATCGCGTCCCGGGCCTGCGGCTCGGTCTCGGGGCGGTCGTCGTCGAGCTGCTGGCGGAGCGCGAACGCCTCGGAGACCTTCCGCTTGCCCTCGGCGAGCGCCGCGGAGAACTGCTGCGTCGCCTCGAGGCCGAACTGGGCCTGCGCGAAGCCGAGCTCCTGCTCCGACGTCTTCACGGCGTCGTCGATCGCGACGAGCGCGGCGCTCGCACGCCGGTTGAGCTCGTCGGTGGGCAGGGCCGCGAGGCCACCCTCCGCAGGTCCCCCGCCCGGGGCGGCGCGGCGGCGTCTGGCGACCGCTCGCACGACCAGCACGACCACGAGGACGAGCACGCCGAGGCCGAGCAGGACCCAGAACCAGGACACGCCCCCGGAGCCCTGGCTCGCGCCGCGCGCGACCTCGGCGGCGGCGATCGCGGCACCCGGCCAGTCGTCGTCCCGCAGCTCGTCCTCCACCGCGGCGGAGATCCGGTCCAGCTCGGCGTCGGTGAGCGACACGTTGTTGTCGTAGGAGAGCCCGTAGCGGCGGTCCTCGGTCGCGACGGCGAGGAGCAGGTCGTCCACCCCGAGCCCGGACGTGTTGGCCGTGGCGTTCGCCCAGTCGACGCCGTCCATGCCGTCGAAGCTCGCGACGTACACGACGAAGAGCTGGAGGTCGGTGTCCTGCGCGAGGCGGTCGAGCGCGTCCTGGACCGCGTCGGTCTGGTCGCCGAGCACGCCGTCGGGGTCGGTGATCTCGTCGGCGACGTCGATCGGGGGCACGGCGTGCGCGGTCGCGGCGGGGAGGAGCAGGGCGAGGCCGGTCACGAGGGCGAGGAGCGCCGTCGCGGCGAGGGCGAGCGACGCGCGCGCACCACGGTCCGCGGCGGCGCGGGGGAGCGAGGGACGGTGGGCCGTGCTCACGCGCCGATCCTTTCCCAGCCCCTGGGGTCCCGCAATCGGGGCCGGGGCGCCGTGGGACGCTGCGCCGTCGGCCGGCACGACGGCGAGGCCCGCCTCCCCCTCGGGGAGACGGGCCTCGTGACGCTCGACCGGTGCGGTCGGTCACCCGCAGGTCAGCGCCGCGTAGGGCGCGCTGACCTCGCTCGTGACCCCTCCGGCGACCGCGCTGACGACGGCGTCGCCCGCCGCCACCGAGGCGGCGCGCACCGCGAACGACTGGTAGGCGTTCGCGCCCGGGGCGACGCTCGCGACGGTGCGCGACCCGAACGGCGTCGAGAGCGTCACCGCGAGCGGCTCCTCGCCCCCGTTGGTCGCCCGGACGGCGACGTACGCCCTGCCCGCGAGACAGCGGGTCGAGGCCTCGACCGTGACGTCCGCCTCCGCGGGGAGGTCCGTCGGGTAGGCGACGACCTGCGGGGACGCGAACGAGCCGACGGCAGGCGCGCCCGTGTCGTTGACGACGTGGTCGATGCCGCCCGAGCCGTTGAGGAAGACGCTCGTCATCGACCGGAACGTCACGCCCGCGCGGACCGGCATCTGGACGCCGCTCGCGACGCGCACGTCGACGCCCTGGTTGAAGAACGAGTACACGCCCAGCCCGACGGCGTCGTGCCGCCGGACGTGGTCGCCCACCCGGTACGACGCGTAGCCCTTGCGGTCGCCGTCCATGAACGCGGCCTGGCTCGGCACGTCGTAGGGGATCTCGCTCTGGTAGAAGACCGTGCGGCCGCGCTCGCCGTTCCAGATCGTCTGGTTCTTCTGGTAGTGCTCGACGAACAGGCCCGTGGCCGTCACGTCGTCGCCGTTCACGACGACGCCGTGGTCGCCCGTGTTCTGGTCCCAGCCGATGCCGCTGCCGTGGTCCCCGCGCCAGGCCCAGATGTGGTCCATGAGCACGTGGTCGCTGTTGACCTCGATGCTCGTCGTGGCCTTGCCGACCCACGGTCCGCCGACGCGGACGAACACGTCGGTGAGCGTCGTCGGGTCGGCGGCGTCCGCCACGTGCGCGTCCGCCGGACCGACGCGCACGAGGACGTCCGACTCGACCGGGCCGGCGTCGACCGTGATGCCCGCGACCTTCACGCCCGCGACGTCGCCGATCTCCAGCGCCGCGGTGCCCGACGTCGGCGCGAGGGACGCGTAGCCGACGCCGAGCACGACCGTGTCGGGGTTCTCGACGCGGATCGCCTCGTCGAGGTGGTAGACGCCGGGGGTGAGCAGGAGGTTCTTGCCGGTCGACAGGGCCGCGTTGATCTCTGCCGCCGAGTCGCCCTCGTGGGCGACGAAGAACGTGTCGAGGGAGAGCTTCTGGCCCGCGTCCGCGTCGGTCGACCAGTCGACGCCGCGCGTCTCGGTCCGCGCGTTCGGCACGAACACGGCGAGGTCCTCGCCGTCGCGGAAGAGGAACGGCGCCTCCCGGCTCAGCGGGGTGGTGTCGAGCGTCGTCTTGTTGCCGGCGGTGCCGTCGGGCTGGGGGCCGAAGTCCGTGGCGGGGGCGCCCTCGACGCCGGAGAAGACCATGTTCCACACGCCGCCGTCCCAGGTGCCGACCTCGGAGTTGCGCGTGTACCACTGCTGCTGCGAGCCGGTCACGAGGCGGCCGGAGACGCGCGAGTTGGCCAGGTAGCCACCGCTCGCGTACTCGCCGAAGCGGCCGAACACCGTGAGGTCGCCCTGGATGTCGACCCGGCGCAGCGGCGCGGCCTGCGACACCGCGAACCGGAGTTGGTGCGGGTCCGTGACCCCGGCCGGGAACGGGCGGTCCACGTCCTCGTCGACCGGGCGCTGGATCGGGTTGATCGCGACGTTGCTCAGCGAGCGCCAGAAGCGCGTGAGCGAACCGGGATCCTGGCAGTCCCACGGGTTGCTCGGGCAGCTCACGACCGGCTGCACGCTCAGCGCGCCGTTGACGAGCACGTCGTCCGGCTGCGCGCCGAGACCGGCGATCGCGGTGTAGTAGCCGACCTCGGCGTTGACGATCCCGGTCGCCGTCGCCGGGTCGTCCGCGCCGGACGCGTCGCCGTAGACGCCGGGCTCGAAGAACACGGCGTGCCGGTCCTGGCTGAACTCCGCCTCGTCGTTGATCGACGCGAGGTAGGAGTTGATCTGGTCCACCGACCACGAGTCGTCGATGAAGACGACGTTCGGTCCGAGGTCGGGGTCGGTGGCCGGGGCGGCCGTCGCGGGCGCGCCGAGCGCCACGCCCGTCGCGGCCACGGCGAGCGCCGCCACGCCCGCGCCTGCGGCACGGGCCCGACGGGCGGTCCTGCCCGCGCCGGGGATGGTCGTCGAGAGGGTCACGGTGGGTGTTCTCCTTCGAACGGGGAGCCGACGCCAGCGCGCCGGCACCAGCGCGTCGTCGCGCTGATGCCGGGAGCCTAGGGCACGACTGACTGTCTTGTCAGTAACTTGCTGGGAGCGCTCTCACATCGTGGGACGTGCTCGACGAAGCGTGTTCCCACCCGTCACTGCACGACGCCCAGGTCCTCGTGCTCTCGGTCGGACTGGGCGGCGTTCCGTGCCGGGCGGGTGCCGCGCTCCTGCGTCGCGGGCCCCCACCCGTCACTGCACGACGCCCAGGTCCTCCGCGTCGACGATGCGGTAGGCGTACCCCTGCTCCGCCAGGAACCGCTGGCGGTGGGCCGCGAAGTCCTGGTCGACCGTGTCACGCGCGACGACGGCGTAGAAGTGCGCGGTGCGTCCGTCGGACTTGGGGCGCATGACGCGGCCGAGGCGCTGGGCCTCCTCCTGGCGCGACCCGAACGACCCCGACACCTGGATCGCGACCGACGCCTCGGGCAGGTCGATGGAGAAGTTCGCGACCTTCGACACGACCAGCCGCGAGATCTCGCCCGAGCGGAACGCGTCGAACAGGCGCTGGCGCTCGCGGACCGTCGTCGCACCCGTGATGAGCGGCGCGTCGAGGTGCTGCGACAGCTCCTCGAGCTGGTCGAGGTACTGGCCGATCACGAGCACCTGGTCGTCCGGGTGCTGCGCGACGATCTGCTCCACGACCCGGTTCTTCCCCGTGGCGGTCGCGGCCAGCCGGTACTTGTCCTCGGGCTCGGCGACGGCGTACGTCATGCGGTCGGACTCCGGCAGTGTGAGGCGCACCTCGACGCAGTCGGCGGGCGCGATGTACCCCTGCGCCTCGATGTCCTTCCACGGGGCGTCGTACCGCTTGGGCCCGATGAGCGAGAACACCTCGTCCTCCCGGCCGTCCTCGCGCACGAGCGTCGCGGTGAGCCCGAGGCGGCGGCGCGCCTGCAGGTCCGCCGTCATGCGGAAGATCGGCGCGGGCAGCAGGTGCACCTCGTCGTACACGACGAGTCCCCAGTCGCGGGCGTCGAGCAGCTCGAGGTGCGTGTACACGCCCTTCCGCTTGGTCGTCAGCACCTGGTAGGTCGCGATCGTGACGGGCTTGATCTCCTTGCGCGCGCCGGAGTACTCGCCGATCTCGTCCTCGGTGAGCGTCGTGCGCCGCACGAGCTCGTCGCGCCACTGGCGCGCGCTCACCGTGTTCGTCACGAGGATGAGCGTCGTCGTCCCGGACTTCGCTATCGCGCCCGCGCCGACGATCGTCTTCCCAGCGCCGCACGGCAGCACGACGACGCCGCTCCCGCCGTGCCAGAACCCGTCCACGGCCTGGGCCTGGTACGGGCGCATCTCCCACGGCTTCGGCGCCTCGCCCTCGGCGCGCGGCGGCGTCGTCGGGCTGAGCGCGATGGCGTGCTTCTCGCCGTCGACGTACCCCGCGAGGTCCTCTGCGGGCCAGCCGAGCTTCACCAGGACCTGCTTGAGGTGGCCGCGCTCGGACGGGTGGACCTTGACACAGGCGACGGTCCCCTCGCCGACAGGCTCCACGGACTCGCCCACCAGCCCGGCGGTGCGCTTGGACTTGAGCACCTCGGCGAGGACGGCGCGGTCCGTCGCCTCGAGCACGAGCCCGTGCGTCGGGTGCTGCGCGAGCGTGAGCCGTCCGTACCGCGACATGGTCTCCGCGACGTCGACGAGCAGCGCGTGCGGCACGGGGTAGCGCGAGTACTCGATGAGCGTGTTGACGACCTGCTCGGCGTCGTGGCCCGCGGCGCGCGCGTTCCACAGCCCGAGCGGCGTCAGCCGGTAGGTGTGGACGTGCTCGGGGGCGCGCTCGAGCTCGGCGAACGGCGCGATGGCCCGCCGCGCGTCGTCGGCACGGGGGTGGTCGACCTCGAGCAGCAGCGACTTGTCGCTCTGGACGATGAGAGGTCCGTCGGTCATGTGTCTCCTTGCCGAGGTAGGGCCGTGGTCTCGCGAGGTAGAGCCGTGGTGCCGCGCTACCAGGGCTCTACCTCGGCGGGGTGTCGGGGGTGACGGAGGCGATGCGGTGGACCGCGACCGTGAGCTCGGCGTCGCGCGCCGGGTCCTGCGCGCGCAGCCGTCCTGCGTCGAGGGTGAGGGGTCGGACGCGGCGGCGGTCCTGCCCTCCGGTCGGTCCCACCACCTCGAGCCAGACCATCGCCCCGTCCGCGATCGCCTCGCGCAGCAGGCCCAACGCGGCCACCGGGTCGGATGTTCCCTCCCCGAGGTCGTACCCGCCGGACCCGCTGTGCCCGTTCGTGCCCGACGGCGCCCGGTCGGCCCCGTGCGAGCCGTCGCCGTCCCCGGCGGCCCGGCCCGTGCGGCCGTCGGCCTGCGCGGCGGCGCGGGAGTCGGCGGCGCGCAGCCGCGCCACGAGGTCCGCGAACCGTGCCTCCCGCCGATCGGAGCCGGGCTCGTCGACGCGCGCCCCGGACCCCGGGACGACCCCCGTCCGCGCCCGACCACGCCGACCCGCGGCGGCGAGCCGTCCGCGCCGGGAGGGTGCGACGTCGTCGGGCCCGCCCCGCCGTGCCGCCCGGTCCGCGACGAGCACGCGCCCGTCCGGGCCCTCGACGACCGCCGGGACGCCGCGCGCCCGCAGCGCCTCCTGCAGCTCTCCGGCGGGTGCCGAGGACGCGAGCACGGTCGGCGCGAGGAGCACGAGGCCCAGCCCGCGCAGGGCCGGGTCCTCCGCGATCCCCGCGAGCAGCACCGGGTCCTCCGCGCGCACGTACGACGACGCCGTCCCCACGCGCACCCGGCCGTGACGGCGGGCCGTGTCCCGCACCAGGTACTCCAGCGGCTGGGGCACGGGCGTGCGCGAGTGCGCCGCGAGCTCGCCCAGGAGGTCGTCGGCCGTCGCGCCGCGGTCGAGCGCGCGCAGGACGGAGTCCGGGGTGAACCGCACCGTCGTCGCGGCGCCCCGCGACTCGACGTCCGCCGCGACCTCCACGAGGCGCTCGAGCGTGCGCGTCGGCCGGCCCGGCACGATGCCCGTGAGGTCGCCCTGGAGCAGCAGGTCGTCGACCTCGGCCGGGAGGACGGCCTCGAAGGCGGCGCCGAGGTCGGTCGGACCGGCGTCGGACGACGACGCGACGTCGTCGGACCCCACCAGGGCCCGGCCCGGGGGAGCGAGCGCGCCGGCCCCCGTCACCCCGAGCAGCGCGGCCTCCCGCAGCAGCCCCGCGACCGCCTGCTCCGGCGGCACCGCGCGCGGCGTGCGCCACCGCAGCACCGCGACGACGTCGGCGGCGGCGAGCGGGCGCCCGGGGGCGAGGTCGAGCACGTCGAGGACCGACCGGCGGAGCCGCGGCACCCACGGGCGCCACAGCTCCGGGTCGAGCGCGGCACGCAGGGCGCCCTTCTCGTCGCGGCTCCCCACGAGCCAGGGGGTGCGGCGCGAGCGCCACCAGCCGCGGGCGAGGGTCGCCCAGCGGTCGCCCAGGTCGTCGTCGAGCCAGTCCTCCGCGGCGAGGGTCGGGGCGAACGTGGGCGGGTCGTCGCCGTCGTCGGCCACGAGCCCGGCTGCTGCGGCCAGCTCGACGACCGCGGCCGCCGTCGGGTCGTCCACCTCCAGGGCGAGCGCGGCGCGGCGCAGGTCGCGCACCCCGAGCCCGCCGGCACGCAGCACGCCCGGCGGGTGCTCGGTCCAGTGCGTCACGAGGCGCGCGACGAGGCGCACGGCCTCCAGCCCGGCGCTCGCGGACTCCGCGTCGACCGTGGCAGCCGGGAGCTCCCGTACCTCCGGGACGGGCGGCGCGGTCCGCACGTCGCGGTGGGTGCGGCCGCCGCGCAGGGCGAGCCCGACCTCGCGCGGCAGCACGACGTGGCGCTCGTCGGTCGCGCGCAGGTAGCCGTGCCCCACGAGCCAGTCCGTCGCACGCCGGGCCGACGGGTCCGACCGGGGAGCGACGCCGACCGGCGGGCCCCAGGCCAGCGCGTCGAGGATCGCCCGGGCGCCCGGCGGCGCGTCGTCGGGCAGGTCGGACGGCGGCCCCGCGGCCGGTGCGCCCGCTGCGGTCGCGACCGGGCCCAGGCCGGCGGGGTGCGGCCCCAGGACCTCGGCGAGGCCCGGCGCCGGGCGGTACCCGGCCGACCGCGCACCCGGCGTCCACACGAGCGCGAGCTCGTCGAGCAGCGCCAGCGCCGCGGTGACGGGAGCCTTGCCGACGCCCGTCGCGCGGGCGACCGCCGCCGCCGTCGCGGACGAGCCCACCGAGTCGAGGACCAGCACCGCCTCCAGGACGTGCAGCGTGAGCTCGTCCAGCCCCGCGAGCGCCCGTTCCAGGCTCGTCCGGTTCATCGCGCGCGCGGCGAGCGAGAGGAGGGTCGAGGGCGACGGCGTCGCGAGGTCGGGCCGCCGTCCGAGCAGCGCGACCAGGGCGGCGTCGTCGCGCTGGCGCAGCGACTCGCTGTACGTCGGAGCCCGCTCGGGCCGGGAGGTGGCCATCCGTTCGATGTTACGCGCCGGGCCCGGTACCACGAGATCGGCGACCGCGGTCGAGATCGGCAGTCACGACCGCCGATCTCGACGGAAGGTGCCGACGTCGCACCGGACCGCCGATCTCACGGCGGCGGGAGGTACGGGTCAGGACGAAGGCCGCGGACGACGTCGGGCGGGACGTGCCGGAGGACCCGCGCCACGACGTGGGACGGCCGGTCCCGGGAGGTGACGCGCAGCACGCGGTGCCCCGTGCGCTCGATCGCCTCCTGTCGGAGCTTCTCCCGGACGAGAACGCGCCCGGGGTCCTCGCGGGGAGCCAACCCGGACGGACCGGTGCGGTACTTCACGAGCCCGTCGAACTCGAGCAGGAGCCGCCAGCGCGTCCAGCCCAGGTCGACCCGCACCGGGCCGGCCTCGGTCCGGAGCGGCACCTGGGTCTCCGGGCGCGGCAGCCCGGTCCGCAGGAGGACGTACCGCAGCCAGGTCTCGCGGGCCGACTCCGCGCCCGGGTCCGCGAGCTCGAGCACGTGCCGGGACCGGCGGGAACCGCGACCTCGTGGTCGACGGTCGAGGACGGCCGCGACGTCGGACCGGCGGACGCCGCGCGCGAGGGCCGCGTCCGCCACGACGAGACCGTCGAGCGCAGGCATCGTGCGCAGGCAGTCGGCGACGGTGCGCGCGAGCGACGTCGTGGTGACACCGAGGACCGTCGCCCGGTCCTCGACGCCGATGTCGCCGACGTGTCGTGTCACGTCGAGCGCGGCGGAGCCCGACCGGCGGTACGGCTGGACCACGTGGGTCGTCGTGGGGAGCTCCCACAGAGGCAGGCCGTGCAGGAGCGCGGCGGACGCGTGGCTCACGACGGGGTCGGCGCCGAGGCCCAGGGCGACGGCACGCGCTCGGGCGACCGCGAGGGTGCGCGCCGCCACGACGGGTGGGACGTCGGGCGGGGGCGTGTCGCGGTAGGTGCCGCGCCGCACCCGTTCCCACTCGCCGGCGGCGAGACGGCGTCGGACCTCCTCGGGGAGGTGCTCGCGCGCGAGGTGCAGCGGTGTCTCAGGCTCTCGACTCGGCATGAGGTGGGATCGTGCCGTTCCCGTCACGGTCGCGACAGGGTGCGCACCGGATCTGTGGACAACGGTCGAGCCGGCACGTCACGCCAGATCGGCAGCTTCTGCCGAGATCGGCAGGTGCGACCGCCGATCTCGCCCGCGACCGCCGATCTCACCGGTGGGTGCCGACCTCGTGCGTCCGGTCAGGTGCGGGCGGTGCGTCGGCAGACCTCGTCCCAGGGTGTCGGCTCGATCCCGAAGCGGGCGCGTGCCGCCGTGTCGTCGAGGACGTAGGGGCGGTCCCACTGGTAGGCGAGGTCGCGCAGCTCGCGCAGGAGGGGCGAGAAGAGACCGGCGGCGGCGAGGCCGGCGCCTCGCAGCGAGCGGACGCGGACGGGCGGATACCCGACGCTCGCGAGGACGTCGGTCAGCGCCTCGCGCTGGGTGCGCGGCGGGTTGCTCGGCGTGTGCCACGTCCGGCCGTGCGCGTCGGGGTCGGCCGCCGCGGCGACCAGGGTGCGGGCGGCGTCCTGGACGTCGGTGAAGGTGTGCGGCAGGTCGGTGCGCCCGATCATCGTCACGGCGCGCCCGCGCAGGGCGGCCGGCACGACGCGCGAGACGTGCCCGTTGGCCCCGACGCCGGGCCCCACGAAGTCGGAGCTGCGCACCTCGACGACGCGCGCGCGACCGGCGCGGTGCGCCGCGAGCGCGTCGGCCCACAGCCGCGCGCGCAGGACGCCCTTGTGGTCGGTCGCGACGTCGGGCAGGTCCTCGGTCATCGGCCCGTCGACGGGGCCGTAGGGGTAGAGGTTGCCGGTGATCGCGTAGACGGCGCCGGTGCGCTCGACGGCGGTGAGCATCGCCGTCGCGAGGGGCGGCCACACGCGCTCCCACTGCGTGTAGTCGCCGGGGTTGGCGCAGTTGTAGAGCACGTCGGCACCCTCGGCGACGCGCGCGAGAGCGTCCGCGTCGGTGGCGTCGAGAGCGAGGTGCGTGGCGCCCGCGACGCCGGTGTCCCGGCCGCTGCGGGTGACGACGGTGACGTGCGACCCGCGGGCCGCGAGCTCGGCGGCGACGTGCCGGCCGACGGGGCCGGCACCGACGACGACGTGCCGGTCGGCCGAGGAGGGTGCGCTGGACATGGGATCTCCTTTCCGAGAGCAGTGCTCTCGCTTCGTCGAGGAGCATGGCACGGGCGGTCGTCCAGTGCAAGAGCGGTGCTCTCGTTTGTGGGCGGCGCTCTCGTCTGCCACCCTGGCGGGATGACGGCCCCTCGCACGGCACGCGCCCTCGCGCGCGAGACCCTGACGCGCGACATCCTCGACGCCGCCCGTGCGCGCCTGGTGGCCGACGGCCCCGCCGCGCTCTCGCTGCGGGCCGTCGCGCGCGACGTCGGCATGGTGTCGTCGGCCGTCTACCGCTACTTCCCGAGCCGCGACGCGCTGCTCACGGCGCTCCTCGTCGAGTGCTACGACGAGCTCGGCGCCGCCGTCGAGGCCGCGGAGGCCGCCGTCGCGCGCGACGACCTGCCCGGGCGGTGGCTCGCCGCGTGCCGGGCGCTGCGGTCGTGGTGCGTCCAGCGCCCCGGCGACTTCGCCCTGCTCTACGGCACGCCCGTCCCGGGATACGCGGCGCCGCAGGACACCGTGGAGCCCGCGACGCGCGTCGTGCGGACCCTCGTGCGGATCGTCGCCGACTCCTGGGCGGGCGGCGAGGGCCCCGCGCCCGCCCCGCCGTCGGCCGGCGACGCGGGCGCGCTCGTCGCCCCCGCCGTCGCGTACGTCGCCTCCCGCGGTCTCGTCGGCGGCGACGCGCCGGCGGAGGCCGTCGTGCGCACGCTCGTCGCCTGGACGACCCTGTTCGGCACGGTCTCCTTCGAGCTGTTCGGCCACCTCCACCGCACCGTCGCGGACTACGCGGACTGGTTCGACGCCGTCGCCCTGCGCGTCGGGGCCGACGCCGGGGTCGTCCCGCGCGGGACGGATGCGGCCTTGCCGCCGTCCGGCCGGTAGCCTGGGGGTTCTGGTTCCTACGAGCACGAACGAGGTTCACGTGCCCACCGGCAAGGTCAAGTGGTTCGACACCGAACGCGGGTTCGGCTTCATCGCCAACGACGACGGCGGCGAGGTCTTCCTGCACGCCTCCGCGCTGCCCGCGGACGCCCCCGCGCCCAAGCCGGGCGCCCGGGTGGACTTCGGCGTCGCCGACGGGCGTCGCGGCCCGCAGGCGCTCGCGGTCACGCTCCTCGACCCGGCCCCGTCCGTGGTCAAGGCGAAGCGCCGCTCGGCGGACGAGATGGCGGTCATCGTGGAGGACCTCATCAAGGAGCTCGACCGGATCCGCGACGGGCTCGGCAAGGGCCGCTACCCGGAGAAGGGCAAGGCCACGATGGTCGCCAAGGTCCTGCGCGTGGTCGCCGACGAGATCGAGGGCTGACATGGTCGCCGTGGCTGCCGCCGAGGAGCGTTCCCGGGGAGTGTCCGCGCGTGCCGCGCGGGACGCCGTGCTCACGGGCGCGGTCGAGCTCGCGCGCGCCGCGGCCCAGGAGGTCGCCGAGCGCCCCGAGGACGTCGGGGAGCACCTCGGCACGTTCGCCGAGGCGGACCGCCTCATCTCCCACCGGTTCGCGTGCACGATGCGCGGCTACCGCGGCTGGCACTGGACCGTCACCCTCGCGCGCGTGCCGCGCGGGCGGACGGCCACGGTGTGCGAGGTCGAGCTGCTGCCGGGCGACGGCGCGCTGCTCGCGCCGTCGTGGCTCCCGTGGTCCGAGCGCCTGCAGCCGGGTGACGTGGGGCCGGGCGACGTGCTCCCGTTCCGCGCCGACGACCCGCGCCTCGAGCCCGGCTACGTCCCCACCGGCGACGAGGAGCAGGACGCGGTCGCGATCGACGAGCTCGCCCTCGCGCGCGCCCGCGTGCTGTCCCCGCAGGGTCGGGACGAGGCCGCCGAGCGCTGGTACCGCGGCTCGCGCGGCCCGACGGCGCGCGGCGCCGTGGCGTCGGCCGCCGAGTGCGGGTCGTGCGGGTTCCTCGTCACGCTCCAGGGCAGCCTCGGTCAGGTGTTCGGCGTGTGCGCGAACGAGTGGTCGCCCGACGACGGCAAGGTCGTGAGCCTCGACCACGGGTGCGGCGCGCACTCGGAGACCGACGTCGAGCAGCAGCGGAGCGACTGGCCCGACGCCGACCCGCTGGTCGACGAGCTGCACGTCGAGATCGTCTCCCTGCTCGAGTCCGTCGCCCCGTCGGCGCCGCCCGACGGGGAGCCGGTGGCGGAGCCGGAGGCCGACGCCGTGGCCCCCGAGCCGACGGCCGATGCCCCGGAGCCGGGAGCTGCGCTGGAGTCCCGGCCGGCCGACGCCCAGCCGGCCACCGAGCCGGCGGCCGACGAGCCGCAGGAGTGACGGACGACGTCTTCGGGACGGCCGCGCTGCGCCGTGCGGTCCTGGAGGCGTGGCGGTCGTCCCCGACGCGGCTGCGCGAGGACGCGAACACCGAGGAGGACCACGCCCACGGGTCGTACCGGGGCCGGGTCGTCGTCGAGCTCGCGCAGAACGCCGCGGACGCCGCGGCCCGCGCCGGGGTCCCGGGGCGGCTGCGCCTGAGCCTGCACGCGCCGTCGGGGCCGGACGAGCCCTGGGTGCTGCGCGCGTCGAACACCGGCGAGCCGCTGGACGCGTCGGGCGTCGCGTCGCTCGTGGCGCTGCGCGCGTCCGCGACGGGACGTGGCGCGCGCGACGCCGGCGACCGGACCTCCACGGTCGGCCGGTTCGGGGTCGGCTTCGCGGCGGTCCGGTCGGTCTCCGACCGGGTGCGGGTCGGAGCGGGGGAGCGCACCGTCGAGCTGTCGCTCGCGCGCACGCGCGCCGCGCTCGACGACGTGGTCGCCGACCGTCCCGACCTCGCCGCCGAGGTGGCGCGCCGCGGCGACCGGCTCCCGGTGCTGCGGCTCCCGTTCCCGGGCCGCGTGGAGGTGCCGGCGGGCTACGACACGGTCGTCGAGGTCGAGCTGCGCGACGCCGACGCGCTCGCCGCCGTCCGCGCCGAGCTCGCGGACGTGGGGGACCCGCTCCTGCTCGCGCTCCCGGCGCTCACCGAGGTCGTGGTGTCGGGCGACGGCGTCGAGGAGCGTCGGGTCGCGGACGTCGCCGACCGGTGGACCGTCCTGCGGCGCGAGGGGACGGTCGACGCCGCGCTGCTCGCGGACCGCCCGGTCGAGGAGCGCACGTCGACGCGGTGGTCGGTCACGTGGGCGCTCCCGGACGACGGCGCGCGCACCGACGTCCTGCACGCCCCGACCCCCACCGACGAGCGCCTCACGTTCCCCGCGCTGCTCCTGGCGACGTTCCCGCTGGACCCGGCGCGCCGGCACGTCCCGCCGGGGCCCGTCACGGCCCACGTCGCCCGCGCGGCGGGGCGCGCGTACGCGGAGCTGCTCGGGGAGCTCGCGCACGCGCGCGGTGCCGACGTGCTCGCCCTCGTCCCGACCGGGCTGCCGTCGAGCGCCGTCGACGCCGAGGTCCGTGCGTCGGCCGAGGCCGCGCTCGCCCGGACCCCGCTCCTCCCGCTCGACGCGCCGCCTGCACGCGGCACCGGGGAGCCGCGCGGGGCGGCCGACGACGAGGCCGGGACGTCGGTCGACCGGCACTCCCTGGTCACGCCCGCCGAGGCGCGGGTCCTCGCGGGGGACGTGGGCGACGCGCGCGTGCGGGCCGAGCTCGGGGTCGCGCACCTGGTGGACGTCCCGGGGCCGCTCCGCGTGGTCGCGCGGTCGCTGGGAACCCAGGTCGTGGACCTCGCGGACGTCGTGGACGACCTCCCGCTCGTCGCCGACCCGGTGCGCTGGCGCGCCCTGTACGACGCCCTCGCGGCGCACGCCGGCGACCGGTCGGTGCTGGAGGCGCTGGGGGCGCTCCCCGTGCCGCTGCTCGGCGGGCAGGTCGTGCGCGGCGCGCGGGGGCTGCTGCTCCTGGACGCCGGGTCGGGCGAGCCGTCGGACGGCGGGGTGCTCGACGCGCGCGACGCGGCCGAGCTCGGGCTGCGCGTCGTCGACCCGCGCGCCGCGCACCCGCTGCTCGAGCGCCTCGGGGCGCGGACGACCGACCTGCGGACCGTGCTCTCCGACGGGGCCGTGCGCGAGCGCGTCCTGGCGGCGTCGGACGTGGCGGACGCGGGCGACGAGCCGACGGCGGACGTGGAGCGGCTGCTCGCGCTGGTCGCGGCCGCGGCGCGCGCGGCACCGGCACGGGCGGGGCTGCCGTTCTGGTGGGGCGAGCTGCCCGTCCCGACGGCCGACGGCGACTGGTCGCCCGTGCGCGGCTGCGCGCTGCCGGGGACGTGGGCCGCGGACGCGCTCGACACGCTGGACGTTGTGGATCCCGCGGTCGTCGACCGCTGGGGCGAGTCGGTGCTGCGCGCGGTGGGCGCGGCCGACGGGCTCGGGGTGCTCCGCGTGCGCGACGTGCTCACGACCGCGTCGGCCGACGACGAGCCGGACCTGGACCCGCACGCCCCCGAGGGCTGGCTGTCCGACTGGAGCGGGTACCTCGCGTACCTCGCGGTGACGCTCGGTCCCGAGGCGTACGTGGGCGACGTCCTCGCGGTCGCGGACCTCGACGCGGTCGCCGACGCGGCGTGGCCGGACGCGCTCGCGCGGCTCGCCGCGGACCCCGCCACCCGGGAGGCGCTGCTCGCCCCGGTGCGGGCCGAGGGAGGACGGACCACCACGGCGCGCTCCTACGCCGCGTGGTGGCTGCGCGAGGAGCTCGGCGGGGCGTTCGCGCTCGGTACGGGCCCCCGGCAGGTCCCGTTCCTGCGCCCGGCCCCGCCGGAGGTGACGGGGCTCGACGACGAGGTGCTGGCTGCGCTGGGCGGCGTGCGGGGCCTCGCGGAGCTCGAGCCGGACGAGTGGGTCGAGCTGCTGGACGACCTGCCCGACGTCGGGGAGGCGGTCGACGCGCGGGCCGCGCTGACGCTCTGGCGTGCGCTCGGTGCCCTCGCGGCCCGGGGCGAGCGGCTGGACCCGCCGCCCGACCGGGTGCCTGCGCTGCGTGCCGGCGCGGTGGTCGTGGTCGGTGCGGACGACGTCGCCGTCGCCCCCGACCCGATGTGGTCACCGGTCCGTGCGGTCCTCCCGGCGCCGCCGGGGCTCCTGGCCGAGGTCGCCGACCTCCTGGACGTCCGGACGGTCCCGCGCACCGCTCCCGCCCCCGACGCCCCCGGCCGTCGTGGCGACGTCCCCGAGGCGGTGCGCGCGGTCCTCGACGGTCCGGCGCCTCGCACCTGGGAACGTCACGACGACCTGCGTGTGGGCGGGGTCGCGGTCTCGTGGTGGGTGGAGCGCGGCGGGGGAGCGGACGCCGTCGTGCACGCGACCGGTCCGGCCGGGCTCGCCGCGGGGCTCGCGGTCGCGACGGGACGCCACAACGCGCGGTTCGTGCTCGAGGCGGCGCTCCGCGACCCGGACGCGGCGCAGGACGCGCTCGCGCGGACCGCCTGGGACGACCCTCAGTCGCCCGACGACGCGCGGTAGCGGGTGCGGTTCCGGCGCTCCCACACGAGGCCGAGCAGGCCGAGGACGAGGCCGACGCCGCACGTCGCGACGGCGCGCGGGGCGATCGTGCCGGTCGCGAGGAGGACCGTGCACACGACGAGCGCGACCGTCCAGAGGCCCATGCCGACGAGGATCACGACGCGCAGGTCGACCCGCCAGGGCCCGGGGTCGGGGCGGCGGCGGTCGGGGTGGAGCAGCAGCGTGACGAACGAGGGCACAGGGGCATCGTAGCCACCGCGCGGTTTTTCACCCGCACCTGGGTGTCACACCCGTGACCTGCACCACATCTCCTTCTGGTGTGAACACACGTCGGGACCACTCGCAACGGCACGCTAGGATGCAGGCGCCGCGCTACGGCCTCCACAGATGGTCACTCGTCCAGGTGGATCTGGCCGGCGCCGGGCCGCGCATCGCTTCGGGACCTTCGTCCGAGGTATCCGGACCTTCGGCAGAACGTGGAACCTGGACACCCGTCCAATCTATTTCTCCGAGCGGCTGACGCGGCACCAGATCCGCAGGATCCTGACCCTCAGGACGACTCCGACCACGATGGTGCGGAACGTCTTCTCACCCGGGTGAAACCCCCTGACAACCCTCGTTCCCGCAGTTTCCGAACCCTAGGATGAGTCGCCATGCAGGGTGTAGAACCGACCGGAGGTGGACGCATGTCCCACAGCGTCACCGAGGACGCCAGGCGGAGCCTGCGCACCCTTCTCGCCACGACTCCCGCGGCCCGGATCCGCGCCGCGCGCGCCGCGTTCGCCGCCCAGGGCTGGGAGGTCGCCTACCGGCGCCGGCTCCTGCTCACCGACACCGCCGTGATCGTCGTCGCCGTGCTCGTCGCCTACTTCCTGCGCTGGGACCAGTTCATCAACGAGCCCGTCCGCGAGACGCGCGTGCCGTACGTCGTGCTCAGCCTCCTCGTCGGCGTCGCCTGGTCCGTCTCGCTCGTCGCGAGCCGGACGCGCGACCCGCGCGTCATGGGGAGCGGCCCTACCGAGTACCACCGGGTCTTCGACGCGTCGTGGCGCCTCTTCGCCGTCCTCGCGGTGCTCGCGTTCCTGCTCCGCTTCCCCGAGGCGCGCGGGTACCTCGCGTTCGCGTTCCCGCTCGGTCTCGGCGGGCTGCTCCTCGGACGGTACGCGTGGCGCCAGTGGCTGCACGCCCAGCGGGCCCACGGGCGCATGCGCTCCGCGGTGCTCGCGATCGGCCACCGCGACCAGGCCGAGCGGCTCATCCGCGACCTCAACGGCCGCGACGAGTCGGGGTACCGCGTCGTGGGCGTGTGCGTCCCCTCGGGCGGGTTCGGGGCGGGCGAGGAGATCCGCGGCGTCCCGGTCCTCGGGGAGCTGCGGCACGCGGGCGAGGTCGCCACGCGCGTCGGCGCGGACGTCGTCGCCGTGTCGGGCTCGGACGCCATCACGGCCGAGGTCGTCCGGCGGCTCGGCTGGGAGCTCGAGCCGTACGGCGTCGACCTCATGCTCACGGCCGAGCTCGCGGACGTCGCCGGGCCCCGCATCACCATCACGCCCGCCGAGAGCGTCTCGCTCCTGCACGTGGACGCGCCGCGCTTCACGGGCCCCAAGTTCGCCGTGAAGTCGGTCATCGACTGGACCGGCGCGGCGCTCATCACGCTCGCCGCGCTGCCGGTGCTCGTGCTCGTCGCGCTCGCCGTCCGCACGACGAGCCGCGGCCCGGTGCTCTTCCGCCAGGAGCGCGTCGGCCGCAACGGACGGACGTTCCCCATGTTCAAGTTCCGGTCGATGCGTGTCGGCGCCGACCGCGAGGTCCAGCACCTCGAGGAGCAGAACGACGGTGCCGGCCCGCTGTTCAAGATGCGCGACGACCCGCGCGTCACGCGCGTCGGCCGCGTGCTGCGCCGCTACTCGCTCGACGAGCTCCCGCAGCTCTTCAACGTGCTGCGCGGCGACATGAGCCTCGTCGGGCCGCGGCCGCCGCTGCCGCGCGAGGTGCAGAAGTACGAGAAGAAGGTGCGTCGTCGCCTCCTGGTCAAGCCGGGTCTCACGGGCCTGTGGCAGGTCGGGGGAAGGTCGGACCTGTCGTGGGAGGAGAGCGTCCGGCTCGACGTCTACTACGTCGAGAACTGGACGATGTTCGGCGACTTCCTCATCCTCGCGCGCACGGCGCGCGCGGTGTTCTCCGGCTCCGGGGCCTACTGAGGCCGGCCGGGGTGCAGGGTCGGGCGCGAGGAGGTGCGTCGTGCGGGTCTCGGTCTCGGGATGCGGTCGCCGTGGCGTCCTGCACGCGGCGTACCTCGCGGCGGCGGGTCACGAGGTCGTGCTCCACGACACGGACCCCGCTGCCCTCGACGCGCTCCGCACGGGACTGAACCGCGCCGCTGAGCCCCGGCTCCACCGGCTCCTCGCGCTCGGCCTCGTGAGCGGGCGGCTGCGCCCCACGACGGACCGCACGGCGGTCGCGGGGGCGCGGGTGCACGTCCTGTGCGTCGGCGCGGGACCCGACCCCGACCCCGACGGCGCCTCGCGCGTGGCCACGCTCCGCGACGCGCTCGACGACCTCGCCCCGCACCTCGGCCCCGGGGACCTCGTCGTCGGGCGCGCCCGCGTGCCCGCCGGGACCGCGGAGTGGCTCGCGGCGGGCCTGGTCGCCGACGGCGTCCGCGCGACCGTCGCGTGGGTCCCGGACGAGCACCGGCCCGGTCGCGCGGTCGTCGACCTCCTTCACCCGCCCCGGCTCGTCCACGGGGTCCCCGCCGGCCCGGCCGGCGAGCGGGCGGCCGCGATCCTCGACGCGCTCCACGCCGTGCAGCTCGCGAGCGGCGCTCCCCGGACCGTCACCGACCTCGCCACCGCGGAGGGGCTCGGGCACGGGGTCGGCACGCCGCGTCCCACGACGCTCGGGGGTCGCGGCCGGCAGGGTCGCGAGGACGCCGACGTGGCGTCGAGCACACCCGCGCCGGCCCTCGCCGCCGTCGGCGCCGCCTGACGTGGGAGGACGCCCGCAGGGCACGATGCCGGACCGTGTCCCGCGTGTTACCGCGCGGTCACAGGGTTCTGGCAGCATTCTCCCCATGTCCACCCCCACCTCCGTCCACGAGGACGAGCAGGCGCCTGCCCCCGCGTCCGGCGCGATCGACCGCTTCTTCAAGATCACCGAGCGCGGCTCGACGATCGGCACCGAGATCCGTGGTGGTCTCGTCACGTTCTTCGCGATGGCCTACATCATCGTGCTGAACCCGCTGATCATCGGGACCGTCCAGGACG
Organism: Cellulosimicrobium sp. NPDC055967; assembly: GCF_042269845.1. NCBI lineage: Bacteria > Bacillati > Actinomycetota > Actinomycetes > Micrococcales > Promicromonosporaceae > Cellulosimicrobium > Cellulosimicrobium sp. NPDC055967. Next base: position 81,277 of record NZ_JBHJYJ010000013.1, read on the forward strand.
GCACGGGCCAGTTCCTCGGCGGCGGCGCCGAGCCCGACTTCGGCAAGATCGCCGCGGCGACCGCGCTCGTCGCGGGCGTCATGACGATCGCCATGGGCGTCTTCGCGAACTTCCCCCTCGGCCTCGCGGCCGGGCTGGGCCTCAACGCGGTCGTGGCGTACTCGATCGCCTCGCTGCCGGGGGTGACCTGGGCGGACGCGATGGGCCTCGTCGTCATCGAGGGCCTCATCATCCTGCTCCTCGTGCTCACCGGGTTCCGCGAGGCGGTCTTCCGCGCGGTCCCGGTCGAGCTGAAGACGGCCATCAGCGTGGGCATCGGCCTCTTCATCGCGCTCATCGGCCTCGTCAACGCGGGCTTCGTCACCGCGGGCAGCGGCACGCTCCTCGCCCTGGGCAACCTCGGCACGTGGCCGATCCTCGTGTTCGTCGTGGGCCTCGTGCTGACGATCGTGCTGTGGGTCCGCAAGGTCAAGGGCGCTCTGCTCGTCGCGATCCTCACGGCGACCGCGCTCGCCGTCGTGCTGGAGAACACGCTGCACATCGGCGCCAAGGCGCCCGACGGCTCCAACCCGAACGGCTTCAACCTCAACGCGCCCACGTTCGACGGCGTCGTGCAGGTCCCGGACTTCGGCCTCCTCGGCCAGTTCTCGCTCCTGGGCTCGTTCCAGAACATCGCGACCGTCACCGTGATCCTGCTGGTGTTCTCGCTCCTGCTCGCGGACTTCTTCGACACGATGGGCACCATGGTCGCCGTCGGCGCCGAGGCGCGCCTCAACGACGCCGACGGCGTCCCGCCGCGCTCGCGCGCGATCCTCGTCGTCGACTCGCTCGCCGCGGCCGCGGGCGGCGCCGGCTCCGTGTCGTCGAACACGAGCTTCGTCGAGTCGACCACCGGCGCGGGCGAGGGTGCGCGCACCGGTCTCGCCTCGGTCGTCACGGGCGTCGCGTTCCTGCTCGCGACGTTCCTGTCGCCGCTCGTCGCGCTCGTGCCCTACGAGGCCGCCGCACCGGCGCTGGTCTTCGTCGGGTTCCTCATGATGACCCAGATCGCCGGCATCTCCTGGAAGAACGTCGAGATCGCGATCCCGGCGTTCCTCACGATCATCGTCATGCCGTTCACCTACTCGATCGCGGACGGCATCGGCGCGGGCTTCCTCGCGTTCGTCGTCATCAAGCTCGCGCTCGGCAAGATCCGCGCGATCCACCCGCTCATGTGGGTCGCGTCGGCGATGTTCCTCGTGTACTTCCTCCTCGGCCCGATCCGGGAAGCGCTGGGCGTCTAGGCTCGGCCCATGACGAGCACGGCGGACGAGCGGTCGGGAGAGGCGTCGGTCGACGACGCCGTCCCCGCCGGTCGTCCGCCCGCGTTCTACCGGTTGGAGAACACCGTCCAGGCGTACGACTGGGGCTCGACGTCGGCGATCCAGGACCTCTTGGGGGTGGAGCCGGACGGTCGTCCGGCGGCCGAGCTCTGGATGGGCGCGCACCCGCTCGCACCGTCGCGCGTGGTGCCCGACGGCGCGCTGCGCCCGAGCGAGGGACCGGGCGGGGCGGCGGCGTCCGGCACGACGCTCGCGGACCTGGTGCGCGCGGACCCGGTGGGGGTGCTGGGCCAGCGCGTGCTCGACCAGCACGGTCCCCGGCTGCCGTTCCTCCTCAAGGTGCTCGCCGCCGAGCGCGCGCTCTCGCTGCAGGTGCACCCGCACCCGCACCGCGCTCGCGAGGGGTTCAACCGCGAGAACCGGGAGGGCGTGGCGCGCGACTCGCCGCTGCGCAGCTTCCACGACGACCAGCACAAGCCGGAGATGGTCGTGGCGGTGTCGCGCTTCGAGGGCCTGTCGGGCTTCCGCCGGCCGACCCGCATCCTCGAGCTCCTCGACGGCCTCGACGGTGATCTCGTGGGGCGCATGCGGGCGGCGCTCCTCGCCAGCCCCACGGAGGCGGGCGTCCGCACGGCGTTCACGCTCGCCCTGCACGCGCGCTCCGAGCCCGACGTCGCGGCGGACCTCGCACGGACCGTCGCGTCGGTGCGGGCCCGGGCCGACGCTCCGGCCGGGACCCCGGCCGGTTCCGGTGCCCCCCGCCGCACGTCGCGGCGCGCCGACGCCACGGTGCTCGCGCTCGCCGAGCAGCACCCGGGCGACCCGGGCGCCGTCGTCTCCCTCATGCTCAACCGGGTCACGCTCGCGCCCGGGGAGTCGATGTTCGTGCCGTCCGGCCACGTCCACGCCTACCTGTCCGGCTGCGCGGTCGAGGTCATGGCGAGCTCGGACAACGTGCTGCGCGCCGGGCTCACGAGCAAGCTCGTCGACGTCGACGCGCTGCTCGAGTGCGCCACGTGCACGCCCGGACCCGCCGCGCGACCGCGGCTGGTCGACGACGGGACCGGCCTCGTCACCTACCGTCCGCCGGTCGCGGAGTTCGCGCTCCGGGCGGGTCGGGTCACGGGCCCGGTGCCCCTGCCCGACGCCGGTCCACGCGTCGTGCTGTGCCTCGACGGTGCCGTGACGCTCGCCGAGGACCTCGACGAGGACGTCGCCGGGACGAGCCTGGTGCGCGGCGGGTCGGTCTTCGTGCCCCACGCGACCGGGCCGGTCGTCGCGCGTGGCGACGGTCGCGTCGTCGTCGCCTACGTGCCCTGACCGGGTCCGCACGGCTCGCTCACCCTCTCTGCCCGCGGGGGTGACGTGCGTCCCTTTCTTTACTCTAGGTAATGAGTTAGGGTAACTATCATGCCTGCTGCGGATCCCACTGCCCCCTCCCGGAGCCAGTGCCGGCCCGCCACTCTCGGCGGCGAGCTCCGCGTGGCGCTCACCCGCATCTCGCGCCGGCTGCGCGCCCAGCGCGGCGAGGCCGACCTCCCCGAAGGGCGGTTCGGCGTGCTCACGGTGCTGCACAAGCACGGCGCCATGTCGCCGAGCGAGCTCGCCGAGCACGAGCGCGTGCGGCCGCCCTCGATGACCCGGGCCGTCAACGCCCTCGTCGAGATGGGGCTCGTGGAGAAGAGCGAGCACCCGAGCGACCGGCGTCAGGTCGTCGTGGGGCTCACCGACGCCGGCGTGCGCGAGGTCAAGGAGACCCGCCGCCGCCGGGACGTGTGGCTCACGCAGCAGCTGTCCTCCCTCACGCCCGACGAAAGAGAGACCTTGGCCCGCGCCAGTGAGCTGTTGACCCGGATCGCCGCCCGATGAGCGCGACGTTCTCCTCCCTGAAGTACTACAACTACCGCGTCTGGTTCGGCGCCGCGCTCGTCGCGAACGTCGGCACCTGGATGCAGCGCGTCGCGCAGGACTGGCTCGTCCTCACCGACCTCACCGACAACTCCGGCATCGCCGTCGGCGTCGTGACAGCGCTGCAGTTCGCGCCCGTGCTCGCCCTGTCCGCGTGGGCGGGCCTGCTCGCCGACCGGCTCCCGCGCCGCCGGCTCCTCATGGCCACGCAGGGCGCGATGGGTGTGCTCGCCCTCGGCCTCGGTGCCCTCGTCCTGTCCGGGCGCGTCGAGCTCTGGCACGTCTACGTGTTCGCCGGGCTCCTCGGCGTCGTCACCGCGTTCGACAACCCGGTGCGCCAGACGTTCGTCGCCGAGATGGTCCCCGCCGACAAGCTGTCCAACGCCGTCGGGCTCAACAGCGCGTCGTTCAACGCCGCGCGCCTCGTGGGGCCGGGCGTCGCCGGTCTGCTCATCGCGGCCGTCGGCTCGGGCTGGCTCTTCGTCCTCAACGGGGTGACGTTCGGGGCGACGATCCTCGCGCTGATGTACATGCGCACGCGCGAGCTCCACGTCCTGCCCAGCGCCCCGCGCGAGAAGGGGCAGATCCGCGAGGGCATCCGGTACGTGCGCCGGCGCACCGACATCATCGTCATCATGGTCGTCGTCGGCGTCGTGTCGACGTTCGGGCTCAACTTCCAGCTCACGTCCGCGATGATGGCCAAGGTCGAGTTCGGCAAGGGGCCGGGGGAGTACGGGATCCTCGGGTCGATCCTCGCCATCGGGTCGCTGACCGGCGCACTGCTCGCCGCGCGGCGCGAGCGCCCGCGCGTCCGGCTCGTCATCGGGTCCGCGTTCGGGTTCGCCGTCGCGACGGGCGTCATGGCGCTCATGCCGACGTACCCGAGCTACGCGATCGCCTGCATCCCCGTGGGCCTCGCGTCGCTCACGATGATGACCGCCGCGAACTCCACGATCCAGATGTCCGTCGACCCGGTCATGCGGGGGCGGGTCATGTCGCTCTACATGATCGTGTTCCTCGGCGCGACGCCGGTCGGGTCGCCGCTCGTCGGCTGGATCGCCGAGGCGTGGGGCCCGCGCTGGGCCATCGGCGTCGGGTCGATCACCGCCGGCCTCGTCGCCGTCGGCGCCGCCGTCTGGGCCGTGCGCAACTGGCACCTCGAGGTCCGCTACCGCGTCCTCCAGCGCCCGCACCTCGTGGTGCGCTACCTCGACGCGGGCACCCCGACGGACCGCTCGGCCCGCGCCGAGACGAGCCGTCGCCTCGGGGTCGAGGACGCGGAGGAAGCGGCCCGCGCCGCCTGACGCCTCGGTCCCCCCGCCGCCGAACACGACCTGGGTGTCGCTATGACCTCCATAGCGACACCAAGGTCGTGTTCGACGCGGAGCAGGGTCGTGGTCGTCAGGCCAGGTGCGCGACGACGTGGTCGACGCACGCGGTGAGGGCGCGGACGTCATCGGGCTCGATCGCCGGGAACATCGCCACGCGGAGCTGGTTGCGGCCGAGCTTGCGGTAGGGGAAGACGTCGAGGATCCCGTTCGCGCGGAGCGCGGCCACGACGGCGGTCGCGTCGACCGCGTCGTCGAGGTCGATCGTGCCGACGACGGTGGAGCGCTGCGCCGGGTCGGTGACGAACGGCGTCGCCCACTCGCACTCCTCGGCCCAGCCGTAGAGGTGGGTCGCCGACTCGGCCGACCGGGCCGCGGCCCAGGGGAGACCGCCGTTGCCGAGGATCCACTCGACCTGTTCCGCGAGCATGACGAGCGTGGCGATCGCGGGCGTGTTGAGCGTCTGGTCCAGGCGCGAGTTCGCCGCGGCCGTGCGCAGCGACAAGGACTCCGGCACCCAGCGCGTACCGCTCGACTCGACCTCCTCCGCGCGCGCGAGCGCGTCGGGCGAGCACAGCGCGAGCCACAGACCGCCGTCGGACCCGAAGACCTTCTGCGGCGCGAAGTAGTAGACGTCGGTCTGGGCGATGTCCACGGGGAGCGCCCCCGCGCCCGAGGTGGCGTCGACGAGCGTGAGCGCGCCGCGCTCGCGCGACCCCTCGACGCGGCGGACCGGCGCCATGGCCCCGGTCGAGGTCTCGTTGTGCGGCCAGGCGTGCACGTCGACGTCGTCGGCCGGCGCGGGCAGCGCGACGGAGCCGGCAGGCGCCGAGATCACCTGCGACGGCTCGAGGAACGGCGCCGACGTCGTCGCGGCGGCGAACTTGGCACCGAACTCGCCGAACGCGGCGTGCTGCGCCTTGGTGCGCACGAGGCTCGCCGTGGCGACGTCCCAGAACGTCGTGGAGCCGCCGTTCCCGAGCACGACCTCGTAGCCCTCGGGCAGCGCGAAGAGCTCGGCGAGCCCCTCGCGCGCCCGGCGCACGACCGAGCGGACCGGTGCCTGGCGGTGGGACGTCCCGAGCAGGGACGCACCGGCGTCGGACAGGGCGCGGACCTGGGCGGCGCGGACCTTGCTGGGCCCGGAGCCGAAGCGGCCGTCGGCCGGCAGCAGGTCCGAGGGGATCGTGATCGGGGCGTTCGCGGGATCGGGCACGCCGTCACCCTACGCGCGTGGCGCGCGGGCCGGGAGCGGCGTCCGTGGACGGGCGTCGACGGCGGTCGCCGGGTCGCGGACGGGTACCCGTGCCGTCGGTCGGGGCCGGCACCACGGGTTCTCCCGCGCGGTCCCCAGGCCGGGTCACGGGCTCGCCATAGACTGTCCCCAGCGGCCCGCCGGTGCGGGCAGGCGCCCGCGGCGACGACGACCGGGCGCCCCGAGCCGACGAGCGACTGGGAGCGTGACGTGACCGATCTGATCGATACCACCGAGATGTATCTGAAGACGATCTACGAGCTCGTGGAAGAGGGCATCGTCCCGCTGCGCGCGCGCATCGCGGAGCGCCTCGGCCACTCGGGACCCACGGTGTCGCAGACGGTCGCGCGCATGGAGCGCGACGGTCTCGTGGTCGTCACCGGGGACCGCCACCTGGAGCTCACGTCCGTCGGCCACGACAAGGCCACGCGCGTCATGCGCAAGCACCGGCTCGCGGAGCGGCTGCTCACCGACGTGATCAAGCTCGACTGGGAGTACGTGCACACCGAGGCGTGCCGCTGGGAGCACGTCATGAGCGAGCTCGTCGAGGAGCGTCTGATCGGGCTGCTCGACCACCCGCACTTCGACCCGTACGGGAACCCGATCCCGGGCCTCCCGGAGCTCGGGGAGCAGTTCGAGGAGGTCGACTTCCTCGACGGCGTCGTCTCTCTCCCGGCGCTCCTCGCGGAGCACGGCCGGGACGGTGCGGAGACGCGCGTCGTGCTGCAGCGGATCGCCGAGCCGATCCAGGTCGACGTCGAGCTGCTCGCACGGCTCGCGGAGGCCGAGGTGCTGCCCCGCCGGACCCTCGTCGTGCGGTCGACGGGCGACGGCGGCGTGACCGTGCAGGGGGAGGGCGCGGAGGTCGTGCTGGACCTGCCCGACGACGTCGCGCGTCACCTCTTCGTCGCCCGGGGCTAGCCGCCCGTTCACCGGCAAACGGGCGCTGACCTGCAGAGATGCGATCGTCCGCATCGATTCGTAATGGGAACGTGACTTTTGCCGAGGCGTCCTGTACGGTCGGTGCTGCTCCATCGGAATACCCATTCGACGGAGTCCTCGCGCGGAACGCCTAACCCTGTCACCGCATGAGGCCAACGACGACCCGATGACAGGGACGGGGGACCCACTTCCGGGTGCTGGAGACAGCGCCCTTGGGGTGAAGCCCGACGGACCTCGGTCCTGACGGCCGGGTGACTCTTCCACCCGAACCCGACAGCTGACCTCGCAGGCGTCTTGGAGAGGCACAAAGTGACCGTGAGCACGACTCGCGCCCGCCACCGCGCGGCGCGGCGTCCCGTGACGCCACTCAGCTCAATCGCCCAGGCCGCGTCGGACCAGATGTCGACCGTCGGTCGCCGCACCGCCGTCGTCGCCGCGTCCTCGGGCCTCATCGTCTCGATGATCGGTGCCGCCGCCCCGGCGACCGCGGCCCCCGTCGACAACGAGTCCGGCAAGCTCAACGCCGTCGACCTCAGCGCCCTCACCGCGCAGGCGCGCCAGGCGCTCGAGGCCGCACCCGCGGTGACCGTCGCGGCCGACGCGGCGTTCACGATCGAGCAGGCTGTCGCGCCCGTCACCGTGACCCCGGCTCCCGAGCCGGAGCCCGAGCCGGAGCCCGTCCGCACCACGCAGACGAGCCGGACGCAGGAGCGTCAGTCCACCCAGTCCGAGGCTCCTGCCCAGCAGGAGGCGGCCGTCGAGGTTCCCGCCTCGGCCTACGGCTCGTCCATCGTCTCGATCGCCGCGCGCTACGTGGGCGTCCCCTACGTCTACGGCGGCACCACCCCCGACGGCTTCGACTGCTCGGGCTTCACCAGCTACGTCTACGCGCAGGTCGGCATCAGCCTGCCGCGCACGTCGAGCGCCCAGGGCTCCGTCGGCACCAAGGTGTCGCGCGACCAGGCGCAGCCGGGCGACCTCATCTGGACGCCGGGCCACATCGCGATCTACGCGGGCGACAACATGATGATCGACGCCCCGCGCCCCGGGAAGACCGTCCAGTTCCGTCAGATCTGGCAGTCGAACCCCACGTTCATCCGCGTGGCCTGATCGCCCACGCCTCAGGGCCCACGCGGTCACTGGCCTGACGAACCCCGTCACCTCGCGCATCGTCGCGAGGAGGCGGGGTTCGTGGCATTCTTGACGTGTTCATGACTCGTGGCAGACGGACGGGCGCGCTGGTCTCGGCTAGGTTGGTCGTCCGATGGCACCGGGCCGTCGAGAGGAGAGTCGCTCATGACCCGCACGGAATCCGTCCTCGTCGGCGTCGACGGCTCAGCACCGAGCCTGCACGCCCTGGACTGGGCCGCGGCGTACGCGCTGCAGGTGGGCTGGCCGCTCCACATCGTCTGTACGTACTCGCTGCCGTCGTTCACGGCGGCCTCGCTGGACGGCGGCTACGCGGCGCTCGACGACTCGGCCATCCAGGAGGGCGCCCGGGCCGTCCTCGAGGAGGCGCGCGCCCGCTCCGAGGCGGCCGGGGTCCGCACGACCGCGACCGTGACGACGGGCGACGCCGCGGGCGTGCTCGTCGAGATGTCGCGCGAGCACTCGCTCGTCGTCGTCGGCACGCGGGGCCGGGGCGGATTCACCGAGCGGCTGCTCGGCACCGTGTCCTCGGCGCTGCCCGCGCACGCCCACTGCCCGACCGTCGTCGTGCCGTACCGTGCCGGGGCCAAGGGCGAGGAGGACGCGCCGCAGGAGCTGCCCGCCGTGACGCCGCTGCGGCGCATCGTCGTCGGCGTCGACGGGTCGCCGTCGGCGGAGATCGCCCTGCGCCACGCGATCCGTCAGGCGCAGGCCTGGGGCGCGGAGCTCGTCGCGGTCGCCGGGGTCCCGGTCGGTGCCGGCGCGGGCCTCCTGGCGTGGCTGCCCGCGTCGATCGACCACGAGCAGGTGCTCGCGGACGTCACCGAGGGCCTCAACGTCATCATCGACCGCCACGAGTCGGAGCACCCGGGGCTGACGATCAAGCGCATCGTCCTCGACGGCACGGGCGCGGAGCTCCTCACGGAGTTCTCGACGGCCTCCGACCTGATCGTCGTCGGGTCCCGTGGCCGTGGTGGCTTCCGCGGGCTCCTCCTCGGTTCCACGAGCCAGGCGGTCCTGCACCACTCCGCGTGCCCGGTCATGGTCGTGACGAAGAAGTGCGAGGACGACGCGCCGCCGCCCGAGGACGGCTGAGCCGCGCGGCGGGCGGCGGGAGCGCCGGACCCGCGAGGGGGTGCGCCTCGCAGGTCCGGCTCTGGCCCGGAGCCCCGGCGACCCGTCAGCTCCGGTTGCGGTAGAGCCGCATGGTGATCGGGGCGAGGACCGCCGTGAGGACGACCGAGGCGACGAGGACCCAGACGATCCCCTCCGTCGCGGGCTCTCCCGCCATGAGGCCGCGGACCGCGGTCACGAGGTGGGTCACCGGGTTGACGTCGACGAAGCGCTGCAGCACGACGGGCATCGTCGACGGGTCGACGAAGATGTTCGACGCGAACGTCAGCGGCATGAGCACGAGCATCGACGTGCCCATGACGGCGTTGGGGGAGCGCAGCACGAGCCCGAGCGCCGTGAAGACCCAGCTCAGCGCGAACGCGAAGACGAGCAGCAGCACGATCCCGAGGACGACCCCCACGACGCCACCCGGCGGGCGGAAGCCCAGCACGAGGCCGAGCGCGAGGGTCACGACCGACGCGATCGTGTAGCGGACGGTGTCGCCGAGCAGCGCTCCGACGATCGGAGCGGGCCGCCACACGGGCAGCGACCGGAACCGGTCGAACACGCCCTTGCTGATGTCCGTGTTCATCGTGTACCCGGTGTAGATCGTCGTGAAGAGCACCGCCTGCACGAGGATGCCGGGGAGCAGGAACTGCAGGTAGCTCTGCACGTCCCCGGCGAGCGCGCCGCCGAACAGGTACGTGAACATCAAGGTGAAGATGATCGGCGAGACCGTGACGTCGAAGAGCTGCTCGGGGACGTGCTTGATCTTGAGCAGCGCGCGCCACGTGTAGGTGAAGGTCGCCGACATCGCAGACGGGCGCGACGGCCGTCGCTCGAGCGCGACCGCCGCCCGCAGCGCGTTCGCCTCCGGCGCACACAGCTCCGCGGCGGTGAGGGTGGGGTCCGCGGCCATCAGGCCACCTCCTCGGTCGTCTCGTCGTCGTCCATGGGCTGACCCGTCAGCGCGAGGAACACCTCGTCGAGGCTCGGCTGGCCGAGCGTGAACTCGGGGACCACGATGCCCTCGTCCCCGAGCGCGGGCAGGATGCGCGCGACGTCCGCGGCGCCGTCGTCGGGCACGCGCGCCGTGAACGCGTACGGGTCGTTCGCGAGCGTGATCTCCGTGCCGAGCAGCGTGCCGACGACCTCCGCCGCGCGGCCCCGCCGGGTCGCGTCGGCGAGCCGGACGTGGACCGCTCCCTCGCCCACGGAGCGCTTGAGCTCCGTCGCCGTGCCCTCCGCGATGACCTTGCCGTGGTCGATCACGGCGATCCGGTCGGCGAGCTGGTCCGCCTCCTCCAGGTACTGCGTCGTCAGCAGGACCGTCGCGCCGTCCGCGACGAGCACGCGCACGATGTCCCACACCTGGTTGCGGCTGCGCGGGTCCAGGCCCGTCGTCGGCTCGTCGAGGAAGATCACGCGCGGGCTCATGACGAGGCTCGCCGCGAGGTCGATGCGCCGCCGCATGCCGCCCGAGTACGTCTTGACCTGGCGGTCGCCCGCGTCGCCGAGGCCGAACGCCTCCAGGAGCTCGGCCGAGCGCCCACGCGCCGTGCCGCCGAGGAACCCGTACAGCCGCGCGAGCATCACGAGGTTCTCCGTGCCCGTGAGGTCCTCGTCCACGGACGCGTACTGCCCGGTGAGCCCGACGACGGAGCGCACCTTGTCGGCGTCGTGCACCACGTCGTGGCCCAGCACGCGCGCCGTCCCCGCGTCGGGGCGCAGGAGCGTCGCGAGCATGCGGACCGCGGTCGTCTTGCCCGCGCCGTTCGGCCCGAGGACGCCGAACACGGTGCCCTCGGGGATGAGCAGGTCGATGCCGTCGACCGCTTTGGTGACGGACTTCCCGGTCGTGAAGTGCTTGACGAGGCCGCGTGCCTCGACGGCGAGGTCGCCGCGTGCAGTGTCGGTCATGTCCCCTCCGCGGGTGGTCGTTCGCCGGAGCCGACGAGCTGCCCGGCTCCCCGGGCCACCCACCCACCGACCGTCGGGGCCGGCAGAACTCATCGGTCGCGCACGTCTTCCATCCTGCGCGGCGCGGAGTGTGGTTGCGCGACGTAGAGCCTCCGGGGGCGGGGGTGTGTCCCGGGGGGGGGACAAGCCGCCCCGCCGGGCGGAATGCGCGGGGGGGTGCGTGGAGCGAACCGGCGCCGTCGCCCCCCGC
>NZ_JBHJYJ010000013.1:92473-130529 GCF_042269845.1 Cellulosimicrobium sp. NPDC055967
GGTATCCCACCCGCCGGGGCGCGTCGTGGGGTGGCGCGACGAAGCCCCCCCGGGCGCGGGTAATCACCGGGGGGGCTCTACCTCGCGACCGGAGGCTCTATCTCGCGGGGTGGAGCCTTCTACCTCGCGGCCTGCTCCGCCGCGGCGAGGAGGACGCACGTCGCGACGCCGTCCATGGCGACGCGGACCTCCTCGATCGGGGGGAGGGTCGGGGCGAGGCGCAGGACCTTGTCCTCGGGGTCCTTGCCGTACGGGAACGGGGCGCCGGCGGGCGTGAGGGCGATGCCGGCGGCCTTCGCGAGCTCGACGACGCGCGACGCGGTGCCGGGGACGACCTCGAGGCTGACGAAGTAGCCGCCCTTGGGCTCGGTCCACGACGCGACGCCGGTGCCGCCGAGACGCTCGGCGAGGATGCTCGTCACGACGTCGAACTTGGGCGCGATGATGTCGCGGTGCTTGCGCATGTGCGTGCGCACGCCGTCGGCGTCGCCGAAGAACAGCGCGTGGCGGAGCTGGTTGACCTTGTCCGGGCCGATGGACTGGGCGGACAGGTGCTTCTTGTACCACGCGACGTTCGTGGGCGACGACGCGAGGAACGCGACGCCCGCACCGGCGAACGTGATCTTCGACGTCGAGGCGTAGAGGATCACACGGTCGGGGTGCCCGGCCTCGGCGGCGAGCGAGAGCGCGTCGGCGCTGCGGACCTCGTCGTCGGTGAGGTGGTGGAGCGCGTACGCGTTGTCCCACAGGATGCGGAAGTCCGGGGCGGCGGCGGGCACGGACACGAGCGCGCGCGCGACCTCCTCGGTGACGACCGACCCGTCGGGGTTCGCGTAGGTCGGCACGACCCACATGCCCTTGATGGTGGGGTCGTTCGCGACGAGCTCGGCGACGGCGGCGGCGTCCGGGCCGTCGGCGGTCATGGGCACGGTGACCATCTCGATGCCGAGGGCCTCGCACACCGAGAAGTGACGGTCGTAGCCGGGCACGGGGCAGATCCAGCGGACCTTCTCCTCGCGGCCCCACGGGCGCTCGGAGCCGGGGACGCCGAACAGGGTGGCGTACGCGAGCGTGTCGTACATGAGGGTGAGGCTCGCGTTGCCGCCCGCGAGGAGCTGCTCGACCGGGACGCCGAGCAGCTCGGCGAAGATCTCCCGGAGCCGCCGGAGCCCGTCGAGGCCGCCGTAGTTACGGACGTCGGTGCCGTCGGCGTCGGTGTGCACGCCCTCGCCCGGGAGCGCGAGCAGGGCCTCGGAGAGGTCGAGCTGCTCGGCCGAGGGCTTGCCGCGCGTGAGGTCCAGCTTCAGCCCCAGGGCCTGCAGGTCGGCGTACGCGCGACGCAGGTCGTCCAGGGACGACGCGAGGGTGGTGGTACCGGGTGCGGGGTGCTCGGGCGTGGTCACCCTCCGGACTCTACCGACCCCGCGCAAGACCCGTGAGAGCGTCCTCCAGGGCGGACAGCCCGGTCTCGAGGTCGTCGGCGGAGATGGTCAGCGGGGGAGCGAGGCGGATGGTCGAGCCGTGCGTGTCCTTGGCGAGGACGCCGCGCGCGAGCAGCGCCTCGCACAGGTCGCGACCGGTCCCGCGCGCGGGGTCGAGGTCGAGCCCCGCCCACAGCCCGAGGCCGCGGACGTCGTCGAGCAGGCCGGCCTCCACGAACCCGGCGAGCCGCGCGTGGAACCGGGCGCCGAGCTCGCGCGCGCGGCGCTGCGGCTCGCCGGTCGCGAGGAGCTCGAGGACCGCGAGCGCCACCGCGCACGCGAGCGGGTTGCCGCCGAACGTGCTGCCGTGCGTGCCCGGGGTGAGCACCTCCAGCACGTCTCGACGGCCCACCACCGCGGACACGGGCAGGATCCCGCCGCCGAGCGCCTTGCCGAGCGTCACGAGGTCGGGGCGCACGCCCCACGTCTCGACCGCGAGCGTCGTGCCGGCGCGGCCGAGCCCGGACTGGATCTCGTCGGCGACGAGAAGCACGTCGCGCTCGGCGGTGAGCGCGCGCAGCCGCGGCCAGTAGTCGGCGGGCGGCACGATCACTCCTGACTCGCCCTGGACCGGTTCGAGCAGCACCGCGACGGTGGTCTCGTCGATCGCGGCAGCGGCGGCGTCGGCGTCGCCGTACGGCACGAGGCGGAAGCCGGGCGTGTACGGGTCGAACCCGCGGCACGCGTCCTCGTCGTCGGAGAAGGACACGATCGTCGTCGTGCGGCCGTGGAAGTTCCCGGAGCCGACGACGATCGTCGCCTCTCCGGGGCGCACGCCCTTGACGTCGTACCCCCACTTGCGCGCGGTCTTGACCGCGGTCTCGACGGCCTCGGCGCCGGTGTTCATCGGGAGCACCAGGGAGTCCGTCCCGCCGGTGGTGAGCGGTCCGACGAGCGCGGCGAGCGCGGTGGCGAACGGCTGCAGGAGGTCGTGGTCGAACGCGCGCGACGTGAGCGTGACGCGCCCGAGCTGATGGGTCGCGGCGGCGACGAGCGTGGGGTGCCGGTGCCCGAAGTTGAGGGCGGAGTAGCCCGCGAGGAAGTCGAGGTAGCGGCGCCCGTCGACGTCGGTGACCCACGACCCCTCGGCGGTCGCGACGGTCACGGGCAGCGGGTGGTAGTTGTGCGCGAGCGCGTCGCGTGGGCCGTCGTCCGCCGCCCCGGCGACCGGGCGGACGTCCTGCGCGGTCACGACGCGCTCCCGGTGGTGGGCCGCGACACGGGGGCCGGCTCACGGATCTCGAGCGTGCAGCACTTGGCGCCACCGCCTCCGCGCAGCAGCTCGGACGTGTCGACGGCGACCGTCTCGTAGCCGCGCTCGCGCAGCGCGGCGGCGAACCGCTCGGCGCGCGGGGCGTGCACGACGTGCACGCCGTCGCTCACCGCGTTGAGGCCGAGCACGACGGCGTCCTCCTCGGTCGCGAGGAGCGCGTCGGGGTAGCGCTCGCGCAGGACCTCCTGCGCGGCGGGCGAGAACGCGGGCGGGTAGTAGGCGACGTCGACGGGCGGGGGGCCGGTGAGGCCGGGGTGCGCGTCGTCGTCGGGCCGCGTGGCGCCCGGGGTCGTGCCGGAGCCTCCGCGCAGCACGGTGAGCGCGGTGTCGAGGTGGTAGAAGCGCGGGTCGACGAGCTCGAGCGTCACGACCTCGCGCCCCCACAGCGCCGCGGCCTCGGCGTGTGCGGCGCGGTCGGTGCGGAAGCCGGTGCCGGCGAGCACGACGTCGCCCGCGACGAGCAGGTCGCCCTCGCCCTCGTTGACGTGCTCGGCGAGGTGGGTGACGTACCCGTGGTCGGCGAACCACTTGAGGTAGGCGGGGCCCTCGGGGCCGCGCTCGGGGTGCGTGAAGCGCGCGGAGTAGACGAGGCCGTCGACGACGGTCGCGCCGTTCGCGGCGTAGACCATGTCCGGCAGACCCGGGACGGGATCGATCGTCTCCACGGTGTGGCCGAGGTCCCGGTAGGTGTCGCGCAGGCGCTCCCACTGGGCGACCGCGAGCGGGGTGTCGACCGGGGTGCGCCGGTCCATCCACGGGTTGATCTCGTAGCTCACGGTGAAGTACGTGGGCCGGCACATGAGGTAGTGCCGGGGCTGGCCTGGGCGCATCGCCGCCTCCTCGCGGGAGCCGGGCCTGCCGGGGTGGTGCGGCCCGGGTGGTGGTCGGACGGGGGTGGCGTCCGATGGTGCTGGTGGGCTGCCGGTTGGTTGCTGGATGCCAGCGTACGTCCGTGACGTGCGCGCGTCCTGGGACGGCGCACGTCACGCCCGGCTGTTGACAGCGATATTCTATCGATATATCGTTAGCGTGTCGCTGAGAGTCGAGACGACTCGCGACCATCGCGAGGCCGGCACGGCCCGCCACCGCTCCGCGGAACACCCGGAGCCCCACGAACACCCAGGAGACACATCCCATGAGCTACGCACACCAGCACCGGGGCAGCACCCCGGAGAACGTCCAGAACATGTCCCAGCCGTTCGGCGGGCGTCCCGGGCCGCGGCCCGGCCGCCGTCGTCGTGACGGCTTCCCGCCCGTGCCCGACGACGCGGCCTGGTTCCGCGGCGACGGCCCCTCCGGCCGTGGTCGGGGCGGCGCGCGCCGCGGCGGTGGCCGCGGGTTCGGCGGCCCGGTTGACGGCGGACGCGGCTTCGGCCCCGGCTCCGGCGACCGCGGGTTCGGGCCCGGCTTCGGGCCGGGCGGCCCCGTTGGCCCCGGCTTCGGTCCGGGCCACGGCGGGCGTCGTCACGGGGGCCGCGGTCGCGGCCCCGGGCGCGCCGGCCGCGGTGACGTCCGCGCCGCCGTCCTGCTGCTCCTCGCCGAGCAGCCCATGCACGGCTACCAGGTCATCCAGGAGATCGCCGAGCGGAGCGAGGGCCAGTGGCGCCCGAGCCCCGGCGCGGTGTACCCGGCGCTGAACCTGCTCCAGGACGAGGGGCTCGTCGAGCTCTCGGCCGACGGCGGGCGCCGCCTCGCGACGCTCACCGAGGCGGGCACCGCGTACGTCGCGGAGCACGCCGCCGAGCTGGGCGACCCGTTCGCCGACGCCGCCGGTCGCGGCGGCCGCTCGCGGCGCGAGCTGCGCGCGGGCGTCGAGGCGGTCGCCGCGGCGGTCCACCAGGTCGCCCGCACGGGCACCGACGAGCAGGCGCAGGCCGCGGCGGAGCTCCTCGAGCGCACGCGCCGCGAGCTCTACCTGATCCTCGCCGGCCCCGCCGCGACGACCCCCGCGCCGGACACGACGGGTGCCCCCGCATCGTCGGACGCGCAGGTCGAGGACGCCCCGCCGGCCTGACCTCGCCCGGCCCCCGCCGAACCCGGGGTCGTGGGGCACCAGCGCAGGTTGGTGGCCCGCAACCCCGGGTTCGGCGTGTCCAGGGGCTCAGCGGTGGGCGGACAGCCGGGTCTCGAGGCGGCGCAGCGACGTCCGCATCATCCAGCGCAGCGCGAGGCCGACCAGCGGTGCGGTGACGGCGCGCGGGAGCAGGCCGGCGAGGTACGCCTCTTCCCACCACACGACGCGGCAGCGACCGCGGCCCAGCGGGACGACGTCGAACCCCGCGTCGCCGAGCAGGACAGGACCGAGCTTGTGCACCCGCGTGCTCCCGGTCCGGCCGGCCGCGACGGACGGGCGGTCGAGCGACTCGACCACCATGCGGTCGGTGAAGCCTCGCCCCGTGCGCCCGACGCGCGGACCGCTCACCATCGTGAAGCGGTCGCCGACCTCCGGGCCGCGGGCCGCGGGGGTCGCCATCACGGTGAGCGGGATCCAGCGCGGGTGCGTGCGCGGGTCGGCGACCCACGCGAACGCGACGGACGCGTCGACGTCGAGCTCGCGCGCCACGGCGACCCGCCGCACGGGTCGACCCCGGCGGGGCGCCTCGTCGCCGCCCGTCACTCCGCGTCGCGCGCGGGGGAGTGGTCCCGCCGCCCGCGCCCGGGCAGGAGGCGACGGCGCCGCCGCGGGCTCGCCGCGCCGTCGGGCACCGGGACGAGCCGCGGCGGTGCGTCCTCGACCGGAGACTCGACGACCTCCAGGAGCCGCCCGAACACCGACGGCGGCGGCCCGAACGCGCGCCGGGACTGGCCGATCACGCCGTGCCCGAGCGCGCGCGCCCCGGCGACGCCGACGACCGCCCCGACGCCGAACGGGACGAGGCGTCCGATCGCGAGGCCGGACTGCTTGGCGAGCTGCGTGCGCAGGAAACGGTTGCCGAGCGCCTTGTTCACCTTGACGAGCGTCCCGGCGGGCATGCTCGTGAGCAGGACCTTGCCCCACGCGAGGCCCGACCCCTGGGTCGCGCGCTCGACGTCGCGCGCACCCTTCTCGCCGAGCACGGTGGCGAGGAGCAGGGCGCGGCGGCGCGCGACGTCGTCCACGGCGATCCCGTGCACGTCCGCCACGGCGAGCGCGAACGCGGCCGACGACGCGAAGAACGTCGCGATGTCGCTCGACGTCAGCGCGATCCCCACGCCGGTGCCCACCGACGGGATGGCCGCGGCCGCGCCCACGGCGCCGCCGGCGGCCTGGATGACGAGCAGGTACTCGCGCTCGAGGATCCGCACGATCTGCGCGGGGCTCGCCTCCGGGTTCCGGCGGCGCACGCCGTCCACGTGCGCGCGGATCACGTGGGAGGGGATCGTCACGGCATTGTCGAGCGCCGCGTCGAGCAGCGGCGTGGGGCGGTAGGCGGCCCAGTCCGTCGCGTCGCCGGTCGCGTCCTGCGGCGCCCGGACGGCGCGCCGGCCCCGCCGCGCGACGGCGTCCGACGTGGGGGTCCCCGGGGGGTCCCACGTCCCGTAGTCCGGCGTACCGGACGGCTGCTCGTGCGCCATCACGCCTCCCGTCGTCGGTCGGGCCTCACGGCCCGGTCGTCACTCGACGCTGCCGCCCGGCTGCTGGAACACCGTGTGCACGGTCGCGCCGGCCTTGATCGTCCGTCCCACTGTGCAGGTCTTCTCGATCGCCCGCTCGGCGACCGTGAGCAGGCGCTCGCGCGCCTCGTCGTCGAGCGAGGACAGGTCGATCTCGAACCGCTCCGTGATCTCGGGGTAGCGGTCCTCGGGCAGGTCCTTGACGCCCTCCGCGTGGATCGTCACCGCGTAGTCGTCGCCGAGGCGGCGCGCGAACGTGCGGTCCGAGCTCATGCCCGCGCACGCGGCCAGCGCGATCTTCAGCAGCTCTCCCGGCGTGAACACCGCGCCCGCGCTCGCGGGCCCGATGAGCACCTGCGCGCCGCGCGCGGAGTAACCGGTGTACGTGCGCACGCCGGTGCGCTCGACCCACAGGGCGTCCGTGGGCGACGGCGACGACGGGGCGATCTCGTCGGTGCCCGGCTGCGGCGGCGTGGTGGCTGGCTCGGTCGTCATGCGTCGATCCTCGCACTCGTGCGGTGCCGGTGCGCTCGTCGCCCACCGGTCGGTCGCCCGCGAGAACGCGGACGGCGGCCACGTGATTCCCGCCGTGCCGCCGGTGCTCCGGGCGGGGAGGATCGGGGCATGAGGGTCGTCGTCGCAGGAGGGACCGGACGCGTGGGCGCGCAGCTCGTCGCGATGCTGCGCGCGGGCGGGCACGACGCCGTCCCGCTCGCCCGGAGCACGGGCGCCGACCTGCAGACCGGCGCCGGGGTGGACGCGGCCCTCACGGGCGCGGACGTCGTCGTGGACGTCACGCGGCCGTCGACGTACGTCGACGCGGAGGTCCTGGCGTTCTTCACCACCGGCACCCGGACGCTGCTCGACGCCGGGGCGCGCGCCGGCGTCCGACACCACCTGGTGCTCTCGATCGTCGGCGTCGACCACGTGGACGCCGGGTTCTACCGGGCGAAGCGCGCGCAGGAGGACCTCGTGCGCGCGTCGGACGTCGCGTGGTCGGTCGTGCGGGCCACGCAGTTCTTCGAGTTCGTCGGCACGATCGCGGACCACCTCACGGTCGACGGCGTCGTGCGGGTCCCGCCGGTCGCGTTCCAGCCCGTCGCGACGGCGGACGTGGCGTCGGCGCTCGCGGACGTCGCGACGGGGGAACCACTGCGGGAGGTCGTCGACCTGGCCGGGCCGGAGCGCGTGCGGTTCGACGCGTTCCTGCGCGACGTCCTCGCCGCGCGGGGCGACGGGCGCGAGGTGGTCACCGATCCCGAGGCACGGTACTTCGGGGCGCGGCTCGTCCAGGGCTCGCTCGTGCCGCACGGCGAGGCGCTGCACGGCGGGACGTCCTTCGCACGGTTCGCGGCCCGGGCCGCGAACCCGCGCCAGGCGCAGGGGTAGCCGCCCGGGTCCGTCGGTCGGGGCGGGCCGACGGACCCGGACGGCGGTCTCAGGCCGCGCGGAGAGGTTCCGGCGCGGGTCGCGAGGGCCGCGGGGGCCGCGTGGACCCAGCGGGGGCGTCGCCGTCGGCACTGTCGGACGATCCGTCGAGCCGCGGGCCGGGTCGGCCGTCGGCGGCGACCGCTGCCGTCGCCCCGGCGACGAACGCCTCGCGCGGCCGCTGCACCGAGGCGAGCGAGACGACGTCGCGCCCGAACGCAGCGGCCGTGGCCCAGACCGCGAGCACGCGGGCCGTGCGCTCCCAGCTCGGGATCGCGAGCACGTGGTACCCGCGGTGCATGAGCCACGCGAGGCGCCCGCGCACGACAAGACGGCGGTACTCGAACACGCCCGAGCCGAGGCCGAGCGTCGCGACGACGCCGAGACTCCCGTGCACGTACGGTCGCGTGGCGCGGCCACGGCGTGCGGCGACGAGGTTGCGGGCGAGGCGCCTGCCCTGCCGCACCGCGTGCTGGGCGTTCGGGACCGTGAGCGCGCCCGGCCGCGGGACCGCGAGGTCAGGGACGGCGGCGCCGTCGCCCGCGGCCCAGGCGTCGGGCACGGTGTCGTCCACCGTCCCGATCCGCAGGTCCGGCCGCGTGACGAGGTAGCCGCGCGCGTCCACGGGCAGGTCCGTGTGCGTCGCGACGACGGGGTTCGCTGCGTTGCCCGCGGTCCACACGAGCAGCCCCGTGGCGAACGACTCGCCGGTCGAGAGCGTCACGACCCCGCCCTCGGCGGAAACGAGCCCGGCCTCCAGGTGCACGTGCGCGCCGCGGCGCTCCAGCTCTCGCAGGACCCACCGCCCCGGACGCTCGGTGACCTCCGGCAGGATGCGCGCGTTGCGCTCGACGAGGTGGAACCGCAGCTCGGCCGGGTCGATCTCGGGGTAGACGCGCGTGAGGTCGTGCGCGAGCGACAGGAGCTCGGCGAACCCCTCCACGCCGGAGAACCCGCCGCCGACGAACGTCACCGTGAGCAGCCGCTCGCGCTCCGGACCGGCGGGCAGGCTCGCGGCCCGGTCGAACGACGTGAGCAGCCGGTCGCGGATCGCGACGGCCTCCTCGACGTGCTTCATCCCGATCGCGTGCTCGGCGACGCCCGGCACGGGAAACACGCGTGTCACGGCACCGGCCGTGACGACGACCGTGTCGTACGTGAGCTCGTACGCCTCGCCCGAGCGCGGCCGCACGACGACCACGCGGCGCGCGTGGTCCACGTGCTCGACCGTCCCGTCGAGCAGGCGCGTGCGGCGCAGGTGGCTGCGGTGCGCGACCGCGGCGTGCCGCGCCTCGACAGAGCCCGCGACGACCTCGGGCAGGAACGGCTGGTAGGTCATGTACGGGCGCGGGTCGACCAGGACCAGCTCGACCTCGCCGCGGCGCAGCTCGCGCCGCAGGCGCTTCTCGATCTCCCGGGCCGCCGTGAACCCGGCGTAGCCCCCGCCGACGATGACGATGCGTTCCATCACTGCCTCCTGGTTGCCCCTGTGCCCCACGAGCGTCCGTCCGACGCCCTACCCGTACGACCGCCCGGGAGCGCGCTGCGTGACATGACGTGCGTCACCCTCGTCGACGAGCGCCCGCGGCCGTGGGCGGTCGAGGCCGGGACAGGCCGACGGCAGTTGTTGACCCGCCCCGCGGCGACGACCCACACTGACGACCGTGGCCCCCGACTCGACCTCCCCGATCTTTGCCGTCGTGACCGAGGGCGAGCGTGCGCCGTCGGGCAGCCCCGCCGGGCCGGTCCCGACCCCGTACGAGGACCTCCTGCGCGACGTCCTCGCCCACGGGACCCCCAAGGGCGACCGCACCGGGACGGGCACGCGCAGCGTGTTCGGTCGGCAGCTCCGGTTCGACCTGTCGCAGGGCTTCCCCCTCATCACGACCAAGCGCGTCCACCTCAGGTCGATCGCGTACGAGCTCCTGTGGTTCCTGCGCGGCGACTCGAACGTGCGCTGGCTGCAGGAGCGTGGCGTGAGCATCTGGGACGAGTGGGCCGACGCCGACGGCGAGCTCGGCCCGGTCTACGGCGTCCAGTGGCGCTCGTGGCCGACGCCGGACGGCCGGCACGTGGACCAGGTCGCCCAGGTGATCGAGCAGATCCGGTCCAACCCGGACTCGCGTCGCCACATCGTCTCCGCGTGGAACGTCGCGGAGATCGAGGACATGGCCCTGCCGCCGTGCCACGCGTTCTTCCAGTTCTACGTGGCCGACGGGAAGCTGTCGTGCCAGCTCTACCAGCGCTCGGCCGACCTGTTCCTCGGCGTGCCGTTCAACATCGCGTCGTACGCGCTGCTCGTCCACATGGTCGCCGCGCAGACCGGTCTCGAGGTCGGCGACTTCGTGTGGACCGGCGGCGACGTGCACATCTACGACAACCACGTCGAGCAGGTGCGCGAGCAGCTCACGCGCGAGCCGTACCCCTACCCGACCCTGCGCCTCGCGCCGCGCGACTCGATCGACGCGTACGAGTACGAGGACATCGAGGTCGTCGGGTACCAGCACCACCCGACGATCAAGGCCCCGATCGCGGTCTGACGGCGGTGGGGGAGGAGACGCTCGGCGGGCCGACGCTCGGGCTGGTCTGGGCGCAGGCGCGCGACGCCGCCGGGCGGCACGTCATCGGCGCGGGCGGCACCATGCCGTGGCACCTGCCCGAGGACCTCGCGCACTTCCGGCGCGTCACGTCGGGCCACCCCGTCGTCATGGGCCGCCGCACCTGGGACTCGCTCCCGCCCCGGTTCCGGCCCCTGCCGGGGCGGACGAACGTCGTCGTGACGCGACAGCGGGGCTGGTCGCCCGGGGAGCCCTCGCCACGCGCCGGTGCGTCCGGCGGTGCGGTGCCCGACGGCGGTCACCCGGCCGAGCCGGCCGGCGCGCCCGTGCGCGTGGCCGGGTCGGTCGCGGAGGCGCTCGCGGCGGCCCGCGCGGCGGCGCGCGACACCGGGTCGGGCGAGGTGTGGGTCATGGGCGGCGCGCAGCTCTACGCGGCGACGATCGCGCTTGCGGACCGGTGCGTCGTCACGGAGATCGACGCCGTCGTCGCGGGCGACACCTACGCTCCCGACGTCCCCGACGGGTGGGCCGTGCACGCGGGCGGGTGGGCGACGTCGTCCACCGGCCTGCGCTACCGCTTCACGACCTGCACGCGCGTCTGACCTCGGTCCCGGGGTCGTCAGCCCTCCGTGCCGCACGGACGGGGCACGGGTGCGTCAGAGCAGGCCGGTCGGCTCGATCGGGTCGAGCCGGGGCGGCGGCACGGGGTGCGGCTCCTCGATCGTCTCGACGGCCGCCTCCTGCGGGGCGGTGAGCCGCGCGACGGCCTCCTCGAGGTTGGTCGTGATCGCGGCGACCAGGCCGTCGGCGTCGCGCGCCTCGAGGCGGTCGACGAGGATCTCGTGGGACTCGGGGGAGTCGGCGCGCACGGCGTACTCGTCGCTGACCGTGAAGCTCGCGACCCGGACCTCGACGATGAGCGTCGTCATCCAGCGCAGCAACCACGGGTTGCCGCCTGCGGCCACCAGGGTCCAGTGCAGGGTGAGGTCGGCGTCCCCGATCCGGCGCGGGTCCTGCGAGGCGCCGGCCGACACGAGGGCGTCGTACGCGGCGCGGACCGAGGCGACCTCCGGGTCGGTCGCTCGGGCGACGGCGAGGCGGGCGGCCGTGGTCTCGACGCTCGTGCGCGCGGCGTACAGCGCCGGGATGCGGTCGCGCCCGATCGTCACGACGCGCAGGCCCCGCCCCGGGGTCGCGGTCAGGAGCCCCTCCTGCACGAGCCGCTGTGCGGCCTCGCGGAACGGGCCGCGGCTGACGCCGAGCTGTCCGGCGATCTCGACCTCGCGGATGGGCGTTCCCACACGCAGCGCGCCGGAGTAGATCGCGTCGCGCAGCTCGCGCGTGATGAGGTCGACCGTCGACGGTCGCGTCACCGGCGAGAGGAACGGTGCGGCGCTGTGCGGCGCGCGCGAGGTCGGGCTCATCGAGTCCCCTTCCGCGTCGTGGTGGTCGTGGCGGTGCCGGTGCCGGCCTTCGTGCCCAGACCGTTGGGTCACGATCCGGTATCACATCATCCCCTGTCGCGGACGTCCGCACGGCGGTGCGGTTATTGTCGACAATCGGACCATAGGACAGTCGGATTGTCTAACGTCGGACAAAGCGTTAGCGTGGCCGACCGTCCGCTCAGCCCCACGACCGTCCGCGACCGCTCGCGTCGACGGGCACGAAGGGAACCATGTCTTCCACGCGAACCACCCCGTACCGTCGCCGCGCGCTGCTCGGGGCGGGTGCCGCCGTCCTGCTCACCGCGACGGCCGCCTGCTCGAGCGTCGACGGCGGGTCCGGCGGCGCGACCGGCGACGGCGGCCTCCTGGCCGACCTCCAGGACGCCGGGACCATCACCGTCGGCTTCGCCGGTGAGGAGCCGTACAGCTTCCAGGACGCGTCCGGGGAGCTCACGGGCGCCGCCGTAGCGCTGAACGAGGCCGTCTACGGCGAGCTCGGCATCGACACGGTCGAGGGCACGCTCACGGAGTGGAACGCCCTCATCCCCGGGCTCAACGCGGACCGCTTCGACTCGATCAGCGCCGGGATGTCGATCCTGCCCGAGCGGTGCGAGCAGGCCGCCTTCAGCGAGCCCGAGATCATGTACACCACGGCGTTCCTCGTCCCCGAGGGCAACCCGAAGAACCTCACCGACTGGCAGTCGGCCGTCGACGCGGGGGTGAACCTCGCCGTGATGTCCGGGGCGATCGAGGCCGGCTACGCCGAGAAGACCGACGTGCGCACCACCCAGGTGGGCAGCCCCCAGGACGGGCTGGACGCCGTCGTCTCGGGCCGTGCCGACGCGTTCGCGCTGACCGGGATCTCGTTGCGGGCGCTCGCGGAGAGCGCCGACGCCCCGGTCGAGGCCACGGAGTCGTTCGTCGCCGTGATCGACGGCGTCCCCCAGATCGGCGCGGGCGCGACGGTCTTCCGCGCGGGCGACACCGACCTGCTGGACGCGTACAACGAGCAGCTCGCCGAGATCGTGTCCGACCCGCAGCGGTACGAGGACGTCCTCGGGCCGTTCGGGTTCACCGAGGCGGAGCGCCCCGTGGAGGGCCTGACCGCCGAGATGCTGTGCGAGGGCGACCTCGAGAAGATCGCGGACGAGCTCGGCCCGGAGCTCGGCCTGGGCTCCTGAGCCGATGTCCGACGACATCCAGACGCTCGTCGACCGCCTCCCGCGGCTGGGCGACGCCGTCCTGGTCACCCTGCAGCTGACGGTCGGCGGCGCCCTGCTCGCGATGGCCGTCGCGCTGCTCCTCGGGTTCGGCTCGCGCGCCCGCACCCTGTGGCTGCGCGCGCCGTCCCGGGTCGTCGTGGAGTTCTTCCGCGGGACGTCGCTCGTGGTGCAGTTCTTCTGGCTCTTCTTCGTGCTCCCCGCGTTCGGCGTCAAGCTCGAGTCGATGGCCGTGGGCGTCCTCGCGCTCGGCCTCAACTACGGGGCGTACGGCGCGGAGGTCGTCCGCGGCTCGATCAACGCGGTGCCCCGCGGCCAGTGGGAGGCGTGCACCGCGCTCAACCTGGGCCCGGTCCACCGCGTGCGGCGGGTGATCTTCCCGCAGGCGTGGGCGCTCATGATCCCCCTGCTCGCGAACCTGCTCATCCAGCTGCTCAAGGGCTCGGCGCTGGCGACGTACATCTACCTGCACGACGTCTTCTTCTGGACGGACCAGCTCCGCACGGCGACGCGCGACACGGTCTTCAGCTTCACCGTCGGCCTGCTCGTGTACTTCGCGATCGCCTACCTCCTCACCTGGGGCATGAACGGGCTCGAGGCGCGGGCCAAGCGGCGGCTCGGCGTCGTGCCGACCCGCCCGTCGCTGCGCGAGGTGCTCCGGGTGCGCCCGCCCAGGGCGCAGCGGCCCGGGGACGTGCCGACGGAGCGGGGCACCGCGCCGCTCGCGGGGGAGCCCCACGAGCGCGCCGCGCGCCCCGTGGCGGCCGGCGTGCGAGGGGAGGACGCATGAACGAGATCTGGAGCTGGGACCGCGCCGCCCAGGTGTTCCCCGAGCTGCTGGAGGGGCTCAGGGTCACCGTGCTCGCGACCGTCGTCGGGATGGTCATCGCGTCCGTCCTGGGGCTGCTCATCGCGCTCGCCGGCCGGGCCCCGAGCCGTTGGGCCACGGCGCCGCTGCGCCTCGTGGTGGACTTCGTCCGCATGACGCCGCTGCTCGTGCAGCTCGTGTTCGTCTACCTCCTCCTGCCCGCCGTGCCGGGCATCGTGGTGGGGTGCGTCGTCCTCGGCGTGCACTACGCGACCTACATGTCCGAGGTCTACCGGGCCGGGATCGACGCCGTGCCGCGCGGGCAGTGGGAGGCCGCGACGGCGCTGAACCTGCCGCGCGGGCGCACGTGGCGGGCCGTGATCCTGCCGCAGGCGATCAAGAACACGCTGCCGGGGCTCGGGAACTACGCGATCTCGATGTTCAAGGAGACGCCGTTCCTCTTCGCGATCTCCGTCGTGGAGATGTTCACCGCCGCCCAGACCTTCGGCGCCAACACGTTCTCGTACGTCGAGCCGCTCACCATGGTCGGGATCCTCTTCCTGGTCGTGAGCTACCCGACGTCGCTGCTCGTCCGACGCATGGAGACCCGCCTTGCCTGACCTGACCACCTCCACCGGGAGGACGACCGTGACCACCGACCAGGCCGACACCGCGGACCGAGGCGTCGCGCCCGCTATCGAGTTCCGCGACGTCGTCAAGCGGTTCGGCGACAACGTCGTGCTCGACGGGCTCGACTTCACCGTCCCGCAGGGCGAGCGCGTGACGTTGATCGGACCCTCCGGGTCCGGCAAGACGACGATCCTGCGTCTGCTCATGACGCTCGAGGAGGCCGACGGCGGGCTCATCCTCGTCGACGGCGACCCCTACACGCACGAGTACCGGGGGCAGCGCCGGGTCGCGGTCCCGGAGAAGCGGCGCCGGGTCGTGCGCAACCGCGTCGGCATGGTGTTCCAGCAGTTCAACCTGTTCCCCAACATGTCCGTGCTGGAGAACGTCGTCGAGGCGCCGGTCCACGTGCTCGGACGGTCCAAGGACGAGGCGGTGGTCCGTGCCGAGCAGCTCCTCGAGCAGGTCGGGCTGTCCGACAAGCGCGACTTCCGCACCAACCAGCTCTCGGGCGGGCAGCAGCAGCGCGTGGCCATCGCCCGTGCGCTCGCGATGGACCCGGAGATCCTGCTGCTCGACGAGGTCACGTCGGCGCTCGACCCGGAGATCGTCGCCGACGTCCTCGGCGTCCTGCGCGACGTCGCGGCGACCACGGACATCACCATGCTGCTCGTCACGCACGAGATGCAGTTCGCGCGCGAGGTCTCCGACCGCGTGCTGATGTTCGACCACGGGCACATCGTCGAGCAGGCCGACCCCGAGACGATGTTCACCGCGCCGCGGCACGAGCGCACGCAGGAGTTCCTCCGGGCCGTGCTCGGCTGACTCGCAGGTCTGACTCGCAGGTCAGACGTCCCCGACGCGCGCGAGCGCGTCCACGACGAGGTCCCAGAACCGGGCGTGGTCGAGCGTGACCGCGACCTGGGTGCGGCACTCGTCGGGGCCCGGCTCGTCGCCGCGCAGGTCCGCGACCGTCATGCCGGTGGTCAGTGCGCCGTGGAGCTCGACGTCCAGCGGGGCGCGGCGCGTCGTCATGACCTCCGGGTCGATCACGGCCGCCACCGCGCACGGGTCGTGGACCGGCGGGTAGGGGAAGCCCTGCGCCGAGCGGTACGTCGCCCCGTAGAAGTCGAGCAGCTCGCCGACGAACCGGGCGGCCGGTGTGCCGAGCGCGGAGAGCCGGTCGCGCACGTCCGGCGTCGCGACGGCCTGGTGGGTCAGGTCCAGCCCGACCATCGTCACCGGCCACGCCTCGTGCAGCACCACGTGTGCCGCCTCCGGGTCGGCGAGCACGTTGAACTCCGCGACCGGCGTGCGGTTGCCCCCGTGGTAGCCGCCGCCCATCATCACGACCTCCCGCACGCGCGGCACGATGCGCGGCTCCCGGCGCGCCGCCATCGCGACGTTCGTCAGCGGCCCGGTCGGCACGAGCGTGATCTCCCCGGGCTCCGCGCCCATGACCGTCTCCACGACGAGGTCGACCGCGTGGCGGCGGTCGACGGCGCGCCGCGGGGCGGGCAGGACCGGCCCGTCCATCCCGGACTCGCCGTGGATGTCCGGTGCGACGATCCGCGGCCGCACGAGCGGCCGGTCGCACCCGGCCGCGACCGGGACGTCGATCCCCGCGAGCTCGGCGACGGCGAGCGCGTTGCGCGTGACCTTCTCCAGCGTCTGGTTCCCCGCGACCGTCGTCACGGCCACGAGCTCGACGGCGGGGCTGCCGTGCGCGAGCAGCATCGCGATCGCGTCGTCGTGGCCGGGGTCGCAGTCGAGGAGGACGCGGCGTGGCGCGTCGGCACGTCCGGTGGGCATGGGCCCATCCTCGCCCGCCAGCCGCGGTCCGGCCCGGCAGCCGCGGCCGGTCGCAGGTGCGCTTCGCCTCCGACCGTCGCCGACGGCTAGGCTGTCCCCCGGCCCGTTCCCCGGGGCCGCGCGCCTGTAGCTCAGGGGATAGAGCACCGCTCTCCTAAAGCGGGTGTCGCCAGTTCGAATCTGGCCAGGCGCACCGAGCATCACCGCGGCTCACGATCTTTGGGCCGGCGATCCCATGCCGAGCACCCCGCCGTGCGCAGCCTCAGCAGCGACATCGCGGCCGCGGACGACGTGCTGGCCCGCGCGACCACGGTCACGGACGCCGACGTCGTGCGGCGCTTCCTCGCCTGCTTCGACCCGCGGCCCACGACGCCCGTCACGCTGCCCGCACGGTGACCGAGCCCGCGCCCGACGACGGGAGCGACCCTGGCCAGGTGGTCGGTGCGCGGGCGGTCGTGCGGTGGGCGGACGCGCACGGACTCGGATCCGCCCACCGCCGTCGTGCCCTCGGCCGTCCTCAGGCGGACGCGGGTGTGGAGGGCGCGGGGGTGGGCGCCGTGCCCGTGCTCCCGCCCGTCTCGGCCTCGGCGCCCTCACCCGTTCCCGTGCCGGGGTCGGGCGTGGTCGAGGGACCGGGGTCCGGCGTCGTCGGCTCCGGTGAGGGCTCCACGGTGGGGCTCTCGGTGGGGTCCGGGGTCGGGGTCGTGGACGGCTCGTCCGTCGGCGTCGTCGACGGCGCCGGGTCCTGGGTCGGCACGGTCGACGGGTCCACGGCCGGGTCCGACGGCGCGGGCGTCGCGGGAGCGTCGGTCCCGGTCGGGCGCTCGCGGCTGATCGTCGTCCCCGAGCCCTCCACGCCTCGCACGGCGTCCGAGATCGGCTTGCCGATCGCGAGCTCGACCACGAGGACGACACCCATCACCACGACGAACAGCGCGAGCGCCGACACGGTCAGGACGCGCCCGCGGCCGTAGCGGTCGACGAGCCGCAGCCAGGCGTTCTGCGGCGGCTCCGGCTCCGTGCCCTCGGGGGCCACCGGGTCGCCGTCGGCGCCCCCGGTCGCGTCGCCGCCCAGCGCGAGGGCGGCCTCCGCCCCCGTGGCCGAGTCCGCCGCCGTCCCCGTGGCCGAGTCCGCCTCCGGCGCCGAGCCGTCGACGACGACCGTCCCGCGCGGCACGCTCGCGACGGCGGTCGTGACGGTGGTGGTCGTCGCGCGCTCGCGCGGGGTGCTCCCACCGGTGGTCACCTGCACGACCTTGCCGACGACGGGCACGAGCTGCTCGCGCGTCTTCTGGATCGAGCGCGTGTAGACGTAGTTCGCGACGACGGTGAGCGCGCTCGCGATGCCGGCGCCGATGATCGTGCCCGCGGTCCCGAAGTACGACAGCAGCACCGTGGTGCTCACGGCGGCGAGAGAGCTCGCGAGGACCTGCGTGAGGGAGAGCCGGGCGGGGGCCTCGCGCTCCTTCGCGGGCGCGGTCTCCGCGGCGGCACGTCCTGCCTCGCGCCCGGCGTCGTGGGGCGCGGGGCGCTGTGCGGGGGAGTCGTCGCTGTCGGGGCGGGGTGCTGGGGGCGTCGTCACGTGGTGCGGGTTTCCGGTCGTCGGCGGGTCAGGACCACCCGCCGCCACCGGCCGTGGACGTCGGCCGCGCGCCAGGGACCGGCGTCGGGCCACGGGCGTCCTCCCACGGTAGGCCGCTCGTGTGGACCTCGCTCAGGGGCGTCGTGCCGGGGGCTCAGAGGAACGGGAGAGATCCTGTGACGCCGCCGGTCGGGGCACCGCGGCGGGGAGGGGCGGCGACGTATCCTGCCGAGGTCCGCGCCGACCGTCGCCGGGCCCGGGGAGACGAGCGCCGTGTGGTCCCCGCCACAGGGCGGAGGCGGCCGCGCGAGCCACAGGAATCGCAGAATCCCGCGCGAGTTGTGGACGCTCGTCCAGGTGGTTCTCAGGCGCTTCCGGGCCGCGCGCGTGATTCACCCGTCCAGGAGCGTGGGCCGTGTTGACGCCTGGCATCTCGCCGTGCAAGATAGTCCTCGACAGCGCGCATCGCCTGCCCCCTGCGCGGTGCGCGCTGTTTCACACTTCTCCGGGAGAACATCCCGGAATAGTTCGGAACGACGGCCTCGGAACACGAATTCTCGTGATCCGGGGCCGTTCGTCGTCCTGCCTCGTCGCAGCCTCGCGCACGTCCGGCCGTCGGGCGGCCGCGGCCCGGTACCGCCCGACGGTCCGGGTCGCCGACCCTCCGGCGCGCCGCGCCGGGCCTCGCGAGGCGGACGGTTAGCGTCGGAGGGTGAATGCCGCAGCCCGCACCAGCTCAGCCGCCCGGAGCGTGGCCGATCCTGCTCGGCTGCCCGCTACCGCTCCCGGTGGGACCGACCAGCCCGCCGCCGAGGCAGCCGACGTGACGCCGCCCCGCCCCGTGCTCGTCCCCGAGCCCACGACGGCCGACCTCGTCGACGAGGCGGTGGCGCGGTGGCGCGCCGGGCTCGTCGAGCTCGCCGGCGGGTCGTCGCTCGCCGACGTCTCGCTGCTCGGCGACGCCGTCGTCGACCTCACGGCGGCCCACCCCTCGGGCGTCGCCCAGCTCTTCGCCGGGCGGCCGACCCGGCTCTCCAACCTGTTCCGCGAGGGCGGGTCGCTGCCCGCCGCGCGACGCCGCGCGCGCGCCGTCGTGGTCCGCGCCGCCGAGCACGCCCAGCGCTACGGCGTCGCGCCCACGTACCTGGCGATCGGCGTGGCGACCTGGACCCAGAGCCTCTCGGCGCCGCTCGCCGAGGACGACGTCGCCGCGCTCGCCCGGGTCGCCGGGCGCGCCCCCGCGACGGTCGTCCCGAGCGGGGACGACGACGTCGTCGACCCCGGCGAGGCCGGCCCCGGCCCCGGTGGCGCCACGGGCGAGGACCGTCCCACGGTCTCCGACGAGCGCGACGGGACCGACGGCGCGCACGTCCCCGACGCCGGCCGTCAGCCCCGGGGCGCGGTCGAGGAGGCCGAGCAGGAGCCGACGTCCCGGACCGTGCGCGCCCCCGTGCTCCTGCGCCCCCTGACCGTCACCCCGCGCGGGGACGGCGAGACCGACTACGAGCTGACCCTCGAGCCGACGGCCGAGATCAACCCGCTCCTCGCGCGGACGCTGCGCGCGCACGGCGCGCTCCTCGACCCGGTGACGCTCGCACGCTCCACGTTCACCGGCGCGGGCTTCGACCCCGGTGACGCGACCCGCCGTATCGCCGCGCTCGGCGAGGCCGTCCTCGACGACTTCGACCTGACCCACCGCGTCCTCGTCGGCACGTTCGTGCACCCGGGGCAGGTACTCGTCGACGACCTCGACGAGCTGGCGCCCGCCCTGGAACGGCACGAGGTCGTCGCCGCGCTGGCCGGGGACGAGCGCTCCGCCACCGCGCTGCGCGCCGAGCTGCCCGCGCCGCGCGTCGGCGACGCGGACCCCGTGCACGAGCGCGGTGCCGGCGACCTCGACCCGTCCCAGCGCCACGTCGTCGACGTGCTCGCGAGCGGGTCGCACCTCTTCGTCGACGCGCCGGCCGGGTCCGACGTCGCGGGCACGCTCGCGGCCGTCGTCGCCGAGGCCGCGGCGTCCGGGCGCCACGTGCTCTACGTCCCGGGTCACCGCCGGGCCGCGGACGCGCTCCTCGCGCGGCTCGACGAGCTCGGCCTGGGCGGCCTCGTGCTCGACGTCGTCCCCGAGCCGACGTGGCGCGAGACGGCGTCGCACCGCCTCCTGTCCGCGATGGCGACCGAGCCCGAGCCGGGCGAGGACGAGGACCTCGCGCGCACGCGCGACGCGCTGCTCGGCGCGCGCGCCCGGCTCGCCGGGTACATCGAGGCGCTGCACCTCGTGCGCGAGCCGTGGGGCGTCTCCGCCTACGACGCGCTCCAGGCGCTCGCCCGGCTCACCGCCGAGCGACCGGCCCCCGACACCCGGGTGCGCCTCACGACCGAGGTCGTGCTCGGCGTCGGGCCGCAGCGGGAGCGGATCGCGGCCGAGCTGCGCGAGGCGGCGCTGCTCGGCGCCTTCACCGCGCGCGCGACCTCGACCCCCTGGTACGGCGCCGCCCTCACCACGCCCCAGGAGGCCCACGACGCGCTCGTGCGCGTCGAGCGCCTGCGCACCCACACGCTCCCGCAGCTGCGCGCACAGGTCGAGCAGGTCGCCCAGCGCACCGGGCTGACGCCCGCGACGACGCTTCGCCAGTGGGGCGACCAGCTCACCATGCTCGGCGGCATGCGCGGCACGCTCGACGTGTTCCAGCCCCTCATCTTCGAGCGCACCGCGCAGGACATGGTCGAGGCGACAGCGACGAAGCAGTGGCGCGCGGAGCGCGGCATCGAGATGGGCTGGTTCGCCCGCCGACGTCTGCACCGTCAGGCGCGCGACATGGTCCGCCCCGGCGTCCGCGTGCCCGACCTGCACGCCGCGCTCGTCGAGGTGCAGGCGCAGCGGGCGGTCTGGCAGGAGCAGTGCCCGCGCGGCGGCTGGCCCGTGCTGCCCGAGGGGCTGTCCGCGATCGAGGACACGCACGAGGCCGTGCGCATCGACGTGGAGGAGCTCGAGCCCGCGCTCGACGGCACCCCCGGGGGCCGGGACCTCCTCGACGCCCCGCTCGACGCGCTCGCGGCGCGCCTCGACGCGCTCGCCGAGGACGCCGAGTCCCTCGACTCCCTCCCCGCGCGGACCGCGATCCTGCGCAGGCTCACCGACCTCGGTCTCGGCGAGCTCCTCGCCGACCTCGCCGTGCGCCGCGTCGAGCCCGACTTCGTGGGCCCCGAGCTCGAGCTCGCGTGGTGGAGCTCCGTGTTCGAGCAGGTGCTCGCGCAGGACCAGGCCCTGGCCGGGCAGGACGGCGCCGGCCTCGACGCGCTCGCCCGCCGGTTCCGCGACCTCGACCGCACGCACGTCGCGTCGCTGGCCGCACCCGTCCGCGCGGCGGTCCGCGAGCACCTCGGGACCGCGATGCGCGAGCACCGCGACGAGGCCGAGGAACTGTTCACCGAGCTGCTCGAGGGCCGCCTCGTGAGCCTGCGGGAGACGGCCGAGAAGCACCCCGCCGTGCTGCGGCGCCTGCGCCCCGTGCTCGTCGCGACGCCGACCCTCGTGCCGCACCTCGTCCCTGCGACGCGCACCGTCGACCTCGTGGTCCTCGACGCGATCGAGCACGCGCCCGTCGAGCTCGTGCTCTCCGCGCTCGCGCGCGGGCGGCAGGTCGTCGCGGTCGGCGACCCGCGCGCCGCCTCGACCGAGACGGTCCGCGAGCTCGCCGAGCTGCTCCCGACGGTCGAGCTGCTCGCCGACGGCTCGCGACGCGACCCCTTCGTCACGACCTTCCTCGCCGAGCACGGCTACGACGGCGTCCTGCGCCCTGCGCCCCTGCCCCGCGCCGAGGTCCTGGTCCAGCTCGACGTCGTCGACGGCGCCGGCATGCCCGACCCGACGTCCGGCGCGGTCGAGAGCACCCAGGCCGAGGTCGACCGCGTCGTGGAGGTCGCCATCGAGCACGCGCTCACGCGGCCCGACGAGTCGCTCGCGATCGTCACCGTCACGCCCCTGCACGCCGACCGCATCCGCGACGCCCTCCTCGTCGAGGTGCGCCAGAACCCCGCGCTCGCCGGATTCTTCTCCGGGGCGCGCGAGGAGCCGGTGGTCGTCGCGGACGTGTCCGGCGTCGCCGGGCTCGTGCGCGACACGATCGTCCTGTCCGTCGGGTTCGGCCGCACCCCGCACGGGCGCGTGCTCCACCGGTTCGGCATCCTCAACACCCCCGGTGCCGAGGCCATGCTGCTCGACTCCGTCGGCGCCACCCGCCGCCGCCTGCACGTCGTGTCGTGCTTCACCGCGGGCGACCTCGACCCCGAGCGGCTCCGCGGCGCCGGCGCCCGGCTGCTCGCCGAGGTCCTCGACCTCGCCGAGCAGCGCAGCGGCGCCGCCGACCAGGTGACCCTCGGCAACGGCGTCGACCTCGGCGGCAGCCCCGACCGCCTCGTGCTCGACCTCGCCGAGCGCCTCTGGCGGGCCGGCCTCGTCGTCGAGACCGACTACGGCATCGGCGACGGCGACCGCATCCCGCTCGTCGTCGGGCATCCCGACCTGCCCGGCGAGCTCCTCGTCGCCGTCCTCACCGACGACGCCGCGTACGTCGCCGAGCGCAGCGTGCGCGTGCGGGACCGGCAGGTGGCCGAACGCCTCGAGCGCATCGGGTGGACCGTCGCCCAGGTGTGGTCCGCCGCCGCGTTCCTCGACCCCGCCAAGGAGGCCGAGCGCATCCGTCGGGTCGTGCAGGCGGTGCGCGACGCGCGGCTGCCCGAGACCGGAGGCGTCGCGCAGACCGGCGGGGGCGACCGGATCGTCGTCGTGCCCGTGATCGACGACGACGAGCAGCACGGCGACGACGACCTCTGACTTTCGGCCGACCCGTTCGGGGTCGTCACCGTGGGCGCGGGGTCGGGGGAGCGACTGCCCGCCTGGTCGGGTTGGGTGCGGGGTGGGAGGCGGCGCCGGGTCTACCATCCGCCGCTCGTCCCTCGCGGCTCCCGCCAGGCCCGCCACGACCCGACGCCGCCTCCCACCCCGCCATGTCGTCTCACCGCGGGCTGCTGCCTGAGATGACGCGTGCTCGTCGCCGACGAGTCATCACGTCGCGCGGGGTCCCGTGCCGGCTGACCTCGCGTCATGACGGCATGGGTGGTGGTTCGACGTCGGACGCTTCGGCGGTGCGACGATGGAGGCGTGAGCACCACGTCCGACCCGAGTCCTGACCGCCCGAACGACGTGCCCGACGGCGCGGTGCGGCGTCGGCGGCCGCGGCGGGCCGTGCGACGGGGGACGGAGAGCGAGATCGTGTCCGGGGTGAGCGCCGACGAGCGGTCCGAGGGCTGGGGCGACGAGGCGGCGCCGGGACGTGGGGGGCGGGGCGAGAACGACGACCGGCTGCTCCGGGACGTCCCGCCGCACTACGGGCGGCACTGACCGCGCGCCACTGACGCGCGCGGACGAGTCCCGCGGCCGGTCCGTGGCGGCGGTCGTCGGCGCCGCGCTGCTCGCTGACGTGCCGAACCCGGGGTCGTTCCCCGCTCACGGCGTGAGGTGAGGAGCAACCCCGGGTTCGTCCGAGACCGCCGCGCGACGCGTGATCGCAGGCGGCGGCGGGGCGGCTCCTGCTCAGAGGCCGCGCGGCGGCGTCGGGCCGCCGGGTGCACCGCCCGGGCCGTCGCCCGCCTGCGCGGCGAGGAGGTCGCGGATCTCCTGGAGGACGCGCACGTCCTCGGCCGGTGCCTCGGGCTCGGGCTCGACGTCCTGCTTGCGACGCTCGGCGAGCTTGTTCATCGGGAGGACGATGACGAAGTAGAGCGCGATCGCGATGATGAGGAACTGCAGGATCGCGTTGAGGAGGCCGCCGACGGAGAGGACCGAGGCCTCGACGTTGCCGTGGGCGGGTCGCAACGTGATGTCCCACAGGTTTGAGATGTCCGGCTTGCCGAAGATGGCGCCGATGATCGGGTTGATCAGGTAGGTGACGATCGCGTCGACGACCGAGGAGAACGCCGCGCCGATGACGACGCCGACCGCCAGGTCGATCGCGTTGCCTCGGAGCACGAACTCCTTGAATCCCTGGAACACGCCCTTCATGTGCTGCTTCCCTCTCAGGTCGGTGGTCCGCGTGGCGGCGGGGCCACGACAGGTGCACGCCCGATCCTCCCAACGCGGGCGCCGCCCGGCAACGGCCTCGCCCGGCGGGTCGGGCACCGGCGGCCGGTTCACCCGTCGGTGCGCCCGGGCCGTCCGTCAGGGCACGAGGACGGCCGTGACGCTCGCCTGCCCGCTCACGGAAGCGAGCCGGACCGCCTCCTCGGGACGCACCGCGACGAGCGTCACGACGTCCGCGCCCGCCCCGCCCGCGCCGAGCAGCCCGCCCCCGCCGTCGGGCTCCGGTGCGGGCACGACGACGGCCGCGCGGGCGAGGTAGGGATCCGCGGCCGGCGGCTCCTGGCCGTCGGTCGGCACTCCGGCGAGCGGCGTCGTCACCTGGTCACCGGCGGCGAGGAGGTCGACGCGGTCTCCCGGGCCGAGGAGGGCGGCGACACCGGGGTCGAGCCGGACGGGTGCGACGACCGTGCCCGTGGGAGCAGCGGCGGCGAGCTCGCCGCCGGCGACGAGCGCGTCCTGCAGCAGGGTGCCCGCGGGCAGGGCGACGGTCGCGCGGCGCCCGACGACGTCGTCGGGCGTGGCGGCGGAGCCCGCCGGGACGAGCTCCGCCGCCACGGGGTCCACGCGGAGGTCCGCGTCCGTCAGCACGGCACCCGCCGGCACCTCGCGGGTCGTGACGACCGCCGGTGCGGTCGGTGGCGGGGGAGGGCGGAGCGCGCCGACGACCACGGACGCCGCGGCACCGCAGCACAGCGCGGCCACGACGAAGCGCGACCGCCACCACCACCCGCGCAGCAGCCGACGCCGCACCGGCGCGCGGTCAGGTCGCGGGTGGGGGGTCGGCGGGCGGGAGGGACGCAGCATGGGCGCGACCGTAGCCGTGCGCGCACCCAGGGCGGGCGCAGACCGGTGCGGGCCTGTGGACGGGGCGCGTGGCCGATGCCGCCGACACCGTCCTGTGCGGGGCTGTGGTCGACCGCCGTCGGCCGGGCCGCCTCGGTCCGGCGTCCCGGGGCGTCAGGTCAGGAGGAGGTGGTCGAGCCGCCCGACGCGGACGAGGTGCTGCTCGTGCCGCCGGACGCGCTGCTCGTGCCGGACGCCGCGGAGGACGCGGCGGGCTTCGACGCGGCGGGCGTCGTCGAGGACTTCCCGCCCGAGCGCGAGTCCGTGCGGTAGAAGCCCGAGCCCTTGAACGTCACGCCGACCGAGGAGAACACCTTGCGCAGGCGGCCCGAGCACTCGGGGCACACCGTCAGGGCGTCGTCGCTGAACGACTGGTGGATGTCGAAGGCGTGACCGCAGGCGGTGCACGTGTACGCGTAGGTGGGCACGGGTTCTCCTCGTTCACGAGACGGCCGTCGGGGCGGCCACCGGCGGGTCGGGATCGGGTCGGTCTCGGCCGGGTCGTCGGTGTCAACACCGCCTGGCACTCGAAACTTCCGAGTGCTAATCATACGCGGACCGGCGCTCGCCCTCGGCCGGGTAGTCTCGCATCCGTGTCTGTGCACGAACCCGCCGAGGCCCCCGCCGGTGACGCCGTCCCCGGTGCCGACCCCGCGAGCCCGGTCGAGACCGCGGCCCCGCCCCGACGTCGTCGGTCCGGCCGTCGGCGCGTCCTGATCGGCGTGGCCGTGCTGCTCGTCCTCGCGCTCGTCGCGGGCGCCGCGCTCGTCGTCGTCACCGTGCGCCGGCCGCTGCCGCAGACCTCCGGCGAGGTCGAGCTCCCCGGGCTCGACGCCCAGGTCACGGTGCTGCGCGACGCCCAGGGCGTGCCGCAGATCTACGCGGACACCCCCGAGGACCTCTTCCGCGCCCAGGGCTACGTCCAGGCGCAGGACCGCTTCTTCGAGATGGACTACCGCCGGCACGTCACCGCGGGCCGGCTCGCGGAGCTCGTGGGCGACAACCCCGACGCGATCGCCGCCGACACCGTGACGCGGACGTTCGGCTGGCGGCAGGTCGCCGAGGAGGAGTGGGACGTCGTCTCACCCGAGACGAAGGCGTACCTCCAGGCCTACGCCGAGGGCGTCAACGCGTACCTCGAGAACCGCAGCCCGTCCGAGATCGCGATCGAGTACACCGTGCTCGGCCTCCAGGTCGACGTCGCCGAGCCCGAGCCCTGGGACCCCGTCGACTCGCTCGCCTGGCTCAAGGCGATGGCGTGGGACCTGCGCGGCAACTACGACGACGAGCTCGAGCGCGCGCTGTCGTACAGCACCCTCCAGGACCCGGCTCGCGTCGCCGCGCTGTTCCCCGCCTACCCGTCCGACGTCAACGCGCCGATCCTCGACCCCGGCGAGCTCGACAACCCGCAGCAGGTCGCGCTCGAGCTCGGCCCCGAGGCGCGCGCCGCCTACGGCTCGGACCACCTCCGGGGCGCGCTCGAGGCCGCGGACCGCGCGCTCGACGCCGTCCCCGTCCTCATCGGGCGCGGCGAGGGTACCGGCTCCAACTCCTGGGTCGTCTCCGGCGACCACACCGTCAGCGGCAAGCCGATCCTCGCGAACGACCCGCACCTGGCCCTCGGCGCCCCCGGGATCTGGGCGCAGGTCGGCCTGCACTGCAACGAGGTCGGGCCGCAGTGCGCGTTCGACGTCGCGGGCTTCTCGTTCGCCGGGTTCCCCGGCGTCATCATCGGCCACAACGCGCAGCTCGCCTGGGGCCTGACCAACATGGGCGCCGACGTGACCGACTTCTTCGTCGAGCGCGTGCGCGACGACACCTACCTGCGCGGCGACGAGTGGGTGCCGCTCGAGACCCGCACCGAGACGCTGAGCGTCGCCGGGGGCGAGGACGTCGAGCTCGAGATCCGCTCGACCGTGCACGGGCCGATCGTCTCCGAAGCGATCCCCGCGACCGAGTCTGCCGTCGACACCCCCTCGCTCGACACGCGCCTGGGCGAGTACGCCGTCTCCCTCCAGTGGACCGCGCTCGAGCCGGGCCGCACCGCCGACGCGGTCTTCGCGTTCAACCTCGCCCAGGACGCCGACGACATGCAGGCCGCCGCGGCGCTGTTCGAGGTGCCCGCGCAGAACATCGTCTTCGCGACGGTGGACGGCCACATCGGCTACCAGGCGCCCGGCAAGATCCCGGTCCGCCAGGCGGTGCCCGACGCCGAGGTGCCCTCCGACGGCACGTGGCCCCGCGACGGCTCCGACGAGCGCTACGACTGGCAGGGCTACGTCCCGAGCGAGCAGATGCCGCGCGTCGTCGACCCGGCCGAGGGGTTCGTCGTGGCCGCCAACCAGGCGGTCCTGCCCACCGGCGTCGCGCCGTTCCTCACGACCGACTGGGACTACGGCTACCGCTCGCAGCGCATCCGCCAGCTCCTCGAGGCCGAGATCTCCGCCGGACGACCCGTCGACGTCGACACGATGAACGAGATCCAGACCGACGACCGCAGCCCCTACGCCGAGGTGCTCGTGCCGCTCCTGCTCGACCAGGAGATCGACGACGGCTTCGCCGCCGAGGGCCAGGCGCTCCTCGCGGACTGGGACTACCGGACCGACACCGACTCCGCCGCGGCCGCCTACTTCGCCGCCGTCTGGCGCAACCTGCTCCAGCTCACCTTCTGGGACGACCTGCCCGAGTCGGCGCGCCCGAACGGCGGGAGCCGCTGGCTCGCCGTCGTGGAGAATCTCCTCGAGAACCCGACCGACCCGTTCTGGGACGACCGTCAGACGGTGAGCGTCGTGGAGACGCGCGACGAGGTCCTCACGCAGGCGCTCGTGTCCGCCCGCCTCGACCTGACCGTCGAGCAGAGCAAGCAGCCCTCCGACTGGGCCTGGGGCAAGCTCCACGTGCTCGCGCTCGAGCACCCGATCCTCGGCGGCGAGTCCATCCCCGGCCCCGTCCGCAGCTGGGTCAACCCCGACCCCGTCGGCATGCCCGGCGGCTCCTCGATCGTCAACGCCACCGCGTGGGACGCGGCGTCCGGGTCGTTCGACGTGACGGCCGGCCCGTCGATGCGGATGGTCGTCGACCTCGACGACCTCGACCGCTCCACGTGGGTCACCGTCACCGGCACGTCCGGCCACCCCGCGTCCACGCACTACTCCGACCAGCTCAAGACCTGGGCCCGCGGCGAGACCTACGACTGGCCGTTCTCCACCCAGGCCGTCGCCGACGCCAGCAAGGACGAGCTCACCCTCGTCCCGTAGTCCTCGGTTCGGTTCACGGCCCGCAGGGTCGGGTCCGCCGGTCGGGTGGGGTCTGGTGCCCGTCACCGCACGAGCCGCGGCCCGGGTCCGGCGGCCACGCTCGGCCCGGGCGCGCCGCCGTGCCACCGATGGCGGGATGGCCCCCGGCTGAGATGCGAGAAGTTGCCCCT
This sequence comes from Cellulosimicrobium sp. NPDC055967, assembly GCF_042269845.1. Taxonomy (NCBI): domain Bacteria; kingdom Bacillati; phylum Actinomycetota; class Actinomycetes; order Micrococcales; family Promicromonosporaceae; genus Cellulosimicrobium; species Cellulosimicrobium sp. NPDC055967. Next base: position 120,714 of record NZ_JBHJYJ010000013.1, read on the forward strand.
CCGGGCCCCGTATCAGGGGCCACTTCTCGCATCTCGTCACCACGCGCGCCCTGTGGCGACGGAGCGGCAGCCCGACCGGTCACCCACGTCACCCCGACCGCACGGGGTGGCGGGCCGGAACCGACCGACGCAGCCCGAACGCGCGTGTCGTGGAGCAGGCCCGCGCGGAGACGCTACGGGAGCCAGCGCCAGCCGAGGGGGGTCGCGACGGCGTCGACGGTCTTGTCGTGGGACTCGACCGGGAGCGGGCGGTCGGAGGCGTCGAAGACCTCCTCGGGGAAGACGACGGCGACGACCTTGGTCCCGGGGCGCAGGTGCTCGAGGGCGCGGTCGTACCACCCGCCGCCCTGGCCGAGCCGGACGCCGCGCGAGTCGACGGCGAGCGCGGGGGCGACGACGACGTCGGCCTGGGCGATGGCCTCGGCGCCGAGCGGCGGGGTGCCGGGTTCGGGTGGTCGGCCGGGGGCGCGGACCTGGAGGTCGGCCGGGCCGTCGTACAGGGCCCAGTCGCGCTGCAGGCCGGCGCCGAGCACGGGCAGCAGGATGCGCACGCCGCGCGCGGAGAGCCGTTCGAGCATCTCCGTGGTGCCGGGCTCCGCGGGGCGGGCGGCGTAGGTCGCGACGCACGTGGCGGCGGCGACCTCGGGGATGGTCTCGACGACGTCGGCGATCGCGGCGGCCGCTTCCTTGCGGAGCCGCTCGGACCGCGCCTGGCGGTTGGTGCGGATGGCCTTGCGGAGGATCTCCTTCGCGTCCTCGGCTTCGATGCTTCCGTGCAGGGGGTACGGCTGGACCGGGCCACTCATGTCCCTATTGTCACCCGGCTCGGGCTTCCACGCGGACGCAGCGCGGGTGACCTTCGGCCCTGGCGGTCCGGATCGGGTTCCTTCGACGGGTCCCGGGTGCCTATGATCAGGGAGAGCCAGTAGTTCGGACTCCTGACAAATGAGTCGTAGTCCGACAGAGGTCGACCAGTGAGGACGCCATGACCGCGACGACGCCCGCGAAGCCCAGCGCCACGACCCCGCGACCGCGAGGTGGCGCGCACAGCCGGACCGCGAGGGCCGCCGTCGTGCTCGCCGCGGGGCACGACGCCGCGTCGCGCGACCTCCTGTCCCAGCCGCTGGGCAGCGCGACCGTCGTCGAGCTGGCCGTGGCGAACGTCCGGCGGGTGGTGGACGCGAGCCGCATCGTCGTCGTCGTGGCGCCGGACGACCCGACCGTGCGCGAGCTGCTCGGCGAGGACGTCGTGTACGTGGAGCAGGAGGCGCCGCTCGGCACGGGCGACGCGGTCCTCGCGGCGCGCGGGGCGGTCGCGTCGGTGCTGGGGCTCGGGGTCGACGAGCCGGTGCTCGTCGCGTACGCGGACACGCCGCTGCTGCGCTCGGAGTCGCTCCTGGGCCTGCTCACGCGCCACACCCTCACGGGCGCCGACCTGTCGCTCCTCTCCGCCGTCGTGGACGACCCGGACGGCTACGGCCGCGTGGTGCGCGCCGAGGGCGAGATCGCGGCGATCCTCGAGTCGTCCGAGGCGGGCGGCGTCGCCGAGCCGCGCACGGAGATCAACGTGGGCGCGTACGTGGCGGCGCCGGGTCTGCTGTTCGGCGAGCTGGAGCGCATGGCGTCCGACGGCGAGCACCGGCTCACGGAGCTCGCTCGCCGCGTCATCGGCGCGGGGAAGCGGATCTCGTCGTACCGGATCGTCGACGTGGACGAGGTGCGCGGCATCAACACACCGGACGAGCTCGCGCAGGCGGCGGACATCGTGCTCAAGCGCCTGTTCGTCCCGAAGAAGAACACGGACACCAAGATCGTGTTCGGCACCGGTGGCTGGCGCGCGGTCATCGGCGAGGGGTACACGCTCGCGAACGTGCGCCGCCTGTGCCAGGCGATCGCGAACGAGACGATCCGCCGCGGCCTCGACGGCAAGGGCGTCGTGATCGGCGGCGACCGCCGCTTCCTCTCGCGCGAGTCGGCCATCGCGGCGGCCGAGGTGTTCGCGGGCAACAACATCGCGGTCACGCTCCTGCCCGACGACGTCCCGACCCCGCTCGTGACGTTCGCCGCGCCCTACCTCGGGGCGGCCTACGGGATCATCGTCACGTCGAGCCACAACCCGCCCGAGTGGAACGGCATGAAGGTGTTCCGCCAGGACGGCTCGCTGCCGCTCGACGACGAGACGGACCGCTACCAGGACGAGGCCAACGCGCTCTCGGTCGACGACGTCATCACGCTCGACATCGACGTGGCGCGTCGCACGGGCGTCGTGGTCGACCGGTCGCTCACCGACCCCTACGTCGACGCGATCGAGAAGATCATCGACGTCGAGGCGGTGCGCGGCTCCGACCTGCAGGTCGTCGTCGACCCGATGTACGGCACGAGCCAGCTCACGCTCGGCACGATCCTGTCCGACATGCGCGTGCGCTCGGAGTTCATCCACGCGGCGCACAACCCGCTGTTCGGCGGCGTCGCGCCCGCGCCGGACCTGCAGCGCCTGAGCACGCTCGTGACGATGATCCAGCAGGGCGGGGGGCGCTACGACCTCGGCATGGCCACGGACGGCGACTCCGACCGCATCGGCATCGTCGACGAGACCGGCGAGTACATCTCGACGAACGACCTGCTCCTCCTCCTGTACTGGTACCTGCACGAGGTCCGTGGCGAGAAGGGCGGCGTCGTGCGCAACCTCGCGACGACGCACCTGCTCGACCGGCTCGCCGCGCACTTCGGCGAGGAGTCGCGCGAGGTGAAGGTCGGCTTCAAGCACGTCACCGCGGGCATGGAGGAGATCGGCGCCGTGCTCGGTGGCGAGTCGTCGGGCGGTCTGACGATCCGCGGCTGGATCCTCGGCAAGGACGGCATCTTCGCGTGCGCCCTGGTCGCCGAGATGCTGGCGCGCACGGGCAAGCGGATCTCCGAGCTGCGCGCGATGATCTACGAGATCACGGGCCGCCTGTACACGCTCGAGGCGGGCGTGCCGGCGACGCCGGAGATGCGCGTCGAGGTGCCACGGCGCCTCGAGGCCGAGCCGCTCACGCACGTCGGCCCGTACCCCGTCGTCTCGGTCTCCCACCTCGACGGCACCAAGATCCTCCTCGAGAACGACAACTGGGCGCTCCTGCGGTTCTCCGGCACCGAGCCCGTCCTGCGCATGTTCGTCGAGGCGGACTCTCCCGAGAAGGCCGCCGAGCTCCTCGAGTGGCTCCAGGGGTTCGTCACCGCCGGCGTCTGACGGCGCCGAACCCTTCCCACCCCCGCCCCACCCAGCCCCACCCCCCACGACAGGAACCAGAGCAACGATGCGCTACGGCCACTTCGACACCGCGCACGACGAGTACGTCGTCGAGCGCCCCGACGTCCCCGTCTCGTGGACGAACTACCTCGGCAGCAAGAACCTGTGCACCGTGCTGTCGCACACCGGCGGGGGGTACTCGTACTACAAGAGCTCGCAGTACGGCCGGATCACGCGCTTCCGGCAGAACGGCGTCCCGGTCGACCGGCCGGGCCACTACGTGTACCTGCGCGACGACGCGGACGGCGACTGCTGGTCGGTGTCGTGGCAGCCGGTCGGCAAGCCGTTCGTCGGCCCCGGCGAGGAGCTCGACCCGGCGGGCGGCGCGGGCCGGTGGACGACCCGGCACGGGCTCGGCTACTCGACGTTCCGTGCCGAGTACAAGGGCGTGGACGCGGAGCAGACGGTCTTCATCCCCGTGGACGACGACGTCGAGGTCTGGGACGTCCGGCTGACGAACACGACGGACGAGGTGCGCGAGCTCACCGTCGGGTCGTACGTGGAGTTCAGCTTCCACACGATCACGATCGACAACCAGAACCTGCAGATGTCGCTCTACGCGTCCGGGTCCTCCTACGAGGACGGGATCATCGAGTACGACTTCTACTACGAGCCGTGGACGTACCACTTCTTCGCGTCGAGCGAGACGCCGTCGTCGTACGACTCGCTGCGCGACAACTTCATCGGCCCGTACCGGTCCGAGGCGAACCCGATCGCGATCGAGCGCGGGCACGGGTCGAACGAGTCCGCGACGACGCAGAACCACTGCGGCTCGCTCCAGCACAAGATCACGCTCGCGCCGGGCGAGACCAAGCGCCTCGTCTACATGCTCGGCTACGGCTCGCGCGACGCGGCCGGTCGCGCGATCCAGGCGAAGTACTCGGACCTCGCGACGGTCGACGCCGAGCGCGCACGGCTCCGCGCGTTCTGGCGCGCCAAGCAGGACAAGCTGCGGATCCGCACGCCCCACGAGGGCATGAACACGATGATCAACTCGTGGACCCTCCTCCAGGCGGAGACGTGCGTGCAGTGGTCGCGCTTCGCGTCGTTCGTCGAGGTGGGCGGCCGCGCGGGCCTCGGGTACCGCGACACCGCGCAGGACGTCATGAGCGTCATCCACTCGAACCCGACGAAGACGCGCCAGCGCATCGTCGAGCTCCTGCGCGCGCAGACGGAGGCCGGGTACGGCCTGCACCTGTTCGACCCGAAGGCGTTCGACCCCGACGCCGAGAAGCTGCCCGACGTCCCGTCGCCGACGATCGTGCCCACGGTCGAACCGAAGGACCTCATCCACGGGCTCGAGGACACGTGCTCGGACGACCACCTGTGGCTCGTGCCGTCGATCGTCGAGTACGTCAAGGAGACGGGTGACCGCGCGTTCCTCGACCTGGAGATCCCGTTCGCCGAGGGCACGCCCGGCACGGTCTACGACCACCTGGTCCGGGCGCTCGAGTTCTCCGCGCAGCAGGTGGGCCAGAACGGCGTCGCGCTCGGTCTGCGTGCCGACTGGAACGACTGCCTCAACCTCGGCGGCGGCGAGACGTCGCTCGTGACGTTCCTGCACGCGTGGGCGATCGGCGCGTTCCTCGAGATCGCGGAGCCGCTCGCCGCGGCGGGCGACGAGCGGGCCGAGGCCGACGTCGCGCGGTTCACGGCCGAGCGCGAGCGCATCGCGAAGGTCGCGGACGCCCAGCTCTGGGACGGCCGCTGGTGGATCCGCGGCTACACGCGCGACGGCGTGAAGATCGGCTCGGCCGAGAACGAGGAGGGCAAGATCTTCCTCGAGCACCAGGCGTGGCCCGTCATCGCGGGCATCACGAGCCAGGAGCGCGGCGAGGCGTCGATGGACGCGGTGCGCGAGCTGCTCGGCTCCGAGTACGGCAACCACCTCAACTGGCCGGCGTTCACGAAGGTCGACGACACGGTCGGGTTCGTCACGCGCGTGTACCCAGGCATCAAGGAGAACGCCGCGATCTTCTCCCACCCCAACGCGTGGCCGATCATCGCCGAGGCGATGCTCGGGCGCGGCGACGAGGCGGTGCAGTTCTACGACGCGATCCTGCCGTACCACCAGAACGACAACATCGAGGTGCGCGGCGCGGAGCCGTACGCGTACGTCCAGTTCCTCTACGGCCGCGACCACGAGTGGTTCGGCAAGGCACAGAACCCGTGGCTCACGGGCACGGCCGGCTGGATGTACACCGCCGTGACCAAGTACGTCCTCGGCGTGCGCCTCGCGCTCGACGGCCTGGTCGTCGACCCGTCGATCCCGACGGACTGGGACGGGTTCGAGGTGCGCCGCGAGTGGCGCGGCGCCGTCTACGACATCGAGGTCCGCAACCCCGACCACGTGTCGAAGGGCGTGCGCTCGGTGACGGTCGACGGCGTCGAGCACGACCCGGCGGCCCCGATCCCCGCGCTGCCGGAGGGCACCGAGGCGAAGGTCGTCGTCACGCTCGGCTGATCCCGCGGTCGCACCACCGGGTGCCCCCGTCACCGGTCGGTGGCGCGCGGGTGCCCGGTGGTGCCACCCTGTGCACCGAGGACCGGGCGCCCGCTCGTGCCCGCCGACAGCTCCCGAGGACGGTCACCGCCGCATGACGCACAAGATCACGCGCGGCTGGACCGTCACCAAGCCGTGGCCCGTGACCCTGCGGGACGACACGCTGGGCGGGTCGATCGTCCTGCGGCCGCTGCGCCGTCGCGACGCGAACGCGTGGATGCGCCTGCGCGCGCACAACGCGGACTGGCTGGAGCGCTGGGAGGGGACGTCGCCGCGCCCGGGCGCAGGGGGAGGGCCGCCGACCTTCGCGGAGTACGTCCGCGTCCTGTCCGCCCAGGCCCGCGCCGGGTCGTCGCTGCCGTTCGCCGTCGAGCTCGACGGCGAGCTCGTCGGGCAGCTCACGGTCTCCTCCATCACGTACGGGTCGCTGTGCGGCGCGAGCATCGGCTACTGGGTGAGCGAGCACGTCGCGGGGCGGGGCGTCATCCCGACCGCCGTCGCCATGGCGACGGACTACTGCTTCGCCGTCCTCGGCCTGCACCGCATCGAGATCAACATCCGTCCGGAGAACGGCCCGAGCCTGCGCGTCGTGGAGAAGCTGGGCCTGCGCGACGAGGGCGTGCGCGAGCGGTTCCTGCACATCCAGGGGGCCTGGCGCGACCACCGCACCTTCGCGATCACGAGCGAGGAGGTCCCCGACGGGCTCCTCGCGCGCTGGCAGGCGACGCGTCGCGAGACCATCTGAGCCCACCGACACGCCGGAGCGCGTGCGGACCGTGGCCGCACGCCTCGCCTACGGTCGGGATGTGGAATCGGCCTCGGGGATCGTCGCGCTCGCGGTGTTCCTGCTGTGGGTCGGGTTCTACGTCCCGCACCGGGTGCGTCACCGGCAGCAGCTGCTGGAGGCGCGCACGGACGACCGCTTCTCCGGTTCCCTGCGCGTCCTGGCCGTCGCCGGCCCGGGCGGCGGGGGCTCGGGCGGCTGGGACGCACGGCTCGACGGCGTCGCGGCCGTCGCGTCGATCGGCCCGGGTCCGTCCGCGGACGGGGGTCGCGCCCTCCTCGGGGGAGCGGCGACGCAGGACCGGCCGACCGGCCGGACGCACGAGGAGGAGGGAACGCACGCCATGGGGAGCACCGACAGCGCGTCACCCTCGCGCGGCGCACCGCCGCGCCGTCAGCCGGCGTCCGAGCAGTCCCGCCTCGCCCTCCTCGAACGGCGCGCCGCCGCGGCGCGCCGTCGTCTCGCGCTCACGGTCGTGCTGCTCCTCGCGAGCGTCGCGGTGTGGGTCGTCGTCGCGCTCGGGTACCTCCCGTGGTGGGCCGGCGTGGTCCCGACGGCGGTCCTCGGCCTCGTGCTCGTGCTGGGCCGCCGTGCGGTGCTCGCCGCGCAGCGGTCCGACGCCGCGTGGCTGGCCGAGCGGCGTGCCGCCGCCCGCGCCGCGCGCGGGACCGTCCTGGGGGCGCCGCCCGCACCTCGGGGCGCCCGACCGCGCGTCACCGGCCGTGCCGTGCACGGGTCGCAGGTGAGCACGCAGATGATCCCGCGCGTCACGCCCCAGGACCTCGCGCGGGCCAACGCCACCGCTGCCGCGCTCTCCGGGGGGTCCGCCGCGGCCGCGTCGCCGCGGGAGCGGGCCACGTCGTCGAGCGCCGCGGCCGAGGACCCCGGCTCCGAGGAGCCCGCCTCTGCGGGTGCTGGTCCGGCCGACGTCGTCGCGGAGGTCGCGGTCGAGGTCGCGGAGGTCGTCGAGGTCGAGGTCGCACCTGCCGACGAGGACCACGTGCCCTCGGGCCGCGCCTGGGACCCGGTCCCCGTGCCGCCGCCCACGTACACGATGAAGCCCACGGCCCCGCGCCGCGAGCCCGCGCCGCTCACGGACGACGACGTCGTCTCGCCCACCCGGGCGGCCACGGCGCCCGCCCCGGTGATCGAGGCGGAGGCGGCCGCGGACGCACCGTCAGGGGCGCCCGAGCCCGCCGTGGGCGACGAGCGCAAGCCGTCGACCGAGACGCTCGGCCTCGACCTCAACGAGATCCTCGCTCGCCGTCGGGCTGCGGGGCAGTAGCTCCCCCGGGGACGGCCGGTTTGGTAGACCCCGCCCCCGGGGTGCTAGTCTGTTCCTCGCTTGAGGGGCTATGGCGCAGTTGGTAGCGCGTCTCGTTCGCAATGAGAAGGTCGGGGGTTCGAATCCCCCTAGCTCCACTCCTTGAAGGCCGTTGGTCAGGATGAAGGTCCTGGTCAACGGCCTTCGTCGTTCCCCGAAGTCCTCGAGGAGAGGACCAGGACGACCGTGATTCCACGCGAGATTCCACGCGAGATTCCACGCGAGTGCTCACCGAGCATGCATGCGAACGACCTCGATCGACCTTGGACGCCGGCGTCGGTGACGCACCTGAGGTCCATGGTCACTAGAAGCGAAACCCTGTCACACACCCCGATGTGGACGCTCGACGAGCTCTGCGACAAGGTCCACGTGAGCCGCGCGACGGTGCACACCTGGCGCAAGAGAGGGACTGCGCCCAAGGCGTACGTCATCGGTCGGCACCTGATGTTCGAGGAGTCGGACGTCCGTGCGTGGCTCGACGCCCGGACCGTCCCCGTTGACGGTGAGCCTGGCGCCGGCTCCGGATCGGGCTGGTGAGCGGGATGGCTCACGAGAGGCTGAAGGTTGGCGAGCACGGCGAGATCTTCATCAAGCAGACCTTGAGCGGGTCGTTCCAGGCGCGCGTTCGTGTGCGACTGCTCGACGGCACGGAGACGCAGATCTCGCGGAGCCGCAAGACTCGGGCCGCGGCACGGCTCGCCGTGCAGGCCGAGATCGACGATCGGCTCAGGCGGCCGATGGGATCGGCCGATCTCAAGCACGACAGCACGGTCGGCCTGGCTGCCCGGCAGTGGATCGACGAGTTGCGCGTGCAGTCGGCGTGGCCGAATGCACGGCGTCGACCGCAGACCGTCGATGAGTACGAGCGGCTCCTCGGGACGCTCATGGTGCCGAAGCTGGGCAGGCTCCGGCTTCACGAGCTGACCACAGCGAGGTGCCAGGCATGGATCGACGGGATCATCGAGGCGGGCAGGAAGGGGCCGCACGACATGGTCGTCACGGCCGCGCAGGTGCGGATGGCGTTCAAGGCGGTGCTGGACCGCGCGATCGTTCATGATGCGCTGCGTTCCAACCCGATGGACAAGACCACGACGCCGCGCTGCAAGCAGCCGAACCCCGCCGCGCTGACGGTGACCGACGTCTTCCGCCTCCGAGCAGCCGTCCGCTGGAGGTGCACCTTGCCTGTGCCGACCCTTTGACCCCCACCCTTCTCAGACCCAGAACCTGCTGGCCGGTCGCACACTCTGGCCCCTGGCGGCTATGAGCTCGCCGTAGTCAACGACTGTCTCGCATACGTGTGGCGTGTCCCTGAGGCCCCGGGGGCCGTGAGGAACTTGCCTCGAGCCCGACCTGCTTGAGCGGCTTCGTCGCGGCGCCGCCCCCGGCGATGCTCTGGGAGGGTGACTTCCCTGAGAAGGTCGCGACTGGTTCCGACTGTCCCGAGACCACGATCGTGCTGGAGGCAGTTCGCGAGAAGATGCCGCTCGTCCTCGTGATGGTCTGGTCGATGCCGCGGCAGCTGCAGTCGATCGAGTGGGCGGTCGCGGAACTCGATGGGGATGGCAAGGTCCAGCTTCATGGTCAGGAGGCCCTTTGGGAGCCGGAGATCGTTGCAGACGATGCGACCTCGGACGTGGAGTCGTTCGACAGCGGCGCCCGTTGTGCCCGTCGTCGCACTGCAGACACAGGACAGGCCGTCCGATGCATGACGACACCTCAGCCTGTTCGATCTGCCTAGGGCCTGTTTCGGAAGTGGTGTCTGACCTGCGGGTTCGGCATGCTGCGGGGTCGTGGCTGAGGTTGCGGGGCGGCATGATCTGAGTGATGCGGCGTGGGCGGTGATCGAGTCTTTGCTGCCTGTCGCGTCGTTGGGGCGTCCAGCGCGGAATCTGCGTCGTCAGGTCGATGGGATC